>JBJKPQ010000086.1:0-25655 GCA_046706305.1 Bacteroidales bacterium | reverse complement strand
GTTTAATGTAAGCCAATTATAGCATTGTTCATGGATTCAGGTGTTAGGGATTATGCGCAAACTCCATAAGCTTTGAGCACCTTACTCCGTAGTTGAAACACACCTTAAATGTCATTGTTAATAATGTGATAATTAGTCTATTAAGCAAATCCAAATCAGGCCCGGCAATTTCCGGTTCCGGTTGCTCATTAACCCGGGTTTTCACACATTACTCCTTCGTCCTTTAAAAATCTTCCCGGCACCCATAATTTTAAATTGTCTTTTACATGGCTTTTCACTAAGCTACATTTAGGTGAGCAGGGGATTCCTCGCTTCACTGCGTTCCGCTAATGATATACTTCCATTACAGAAACAACAGAATTGCCATCCTGCAAACCTGTGGAGATCCTTCATTCCGCTACGCTCCATTCAGGATGACAGCGTCAGGAAGAGTAAGGAGGGGGATAATGAGGTACGGCGTTTTACACCAGTGCCTGGTCCTGGATGACATTTGTTCTACAAAACGCCGTGCCTCATCCCCCTCCCTTTAACCCAATTGCATTGTCATCCTGACGCGCAGCGAAAGGATCCCCAAGATGTTTAATGTATGCCACTTATATCATTATTCATGGACTCAGGTGTTAGGGATTATGCGCAAACTCCATAAGCTTTGAGCACCTTACTCCGTAGTTGAAACATACTTTAAATGTCAATATTAATGGCATGATATTTAGAATTTCAAGCGAATCGAAATCATATCCGGTAATTTTCGGTTCCGGTTGCTCATTAACCCCGGTTTTCACAATAACCTCTCACAAACAAAAATTTCAAATAGTGTTCAGGAAAAGAGAAAAGTTTAAATTTGTAAATCTTTTACCCGACATGCTATGGCAAAAATAATAAATGAAGTTTCAAGGACATTCAATGAATATCTGCTTATTCCGGGATTAACATCCAAAACCGACACCCCTGAGAATGTGAATTTAAAAACTCCACTGGTCCGTTACAGGAAAGGTGAAAATCCGAAGATCACTCTGAATATCCCTTTTGTTTCTGCAATAATGCAATCGGTATCAGACAGTAAACTGGCTATTGCCCTGGCAAAGGAAGGCGGACTGTCATTTATTTTCGGATCTCAGTCAATAGAAAGCCAGGCCAAAATGGTTTTGGAAGTTAAAAAGTATAAAGCCGGGTTTGTTGAAAGCTGGGCAAACTTAACTCCTGAACATACTTTAAAGGATATTCTTGCATTAAAAGAAAAAACAGGTTTTTCAACCGTTGGTGTTACCGAAGATGGAAAGCCTTCCGGGAAACTGCTTGGTATAGTTACCAGTCGCGATTACAGGGTAAGCAGGGACAGTGAGGACAAAAAAGTAAAAGACTTCATGACACCTTTTGAAAACCTCATAACTGCCAAAGATGGCTTATCGCTCAGTGAAGCCAACGACATTATATGGGACCACAAGTTAAATACCTTACCAATAGTTGATGATTATCAGAATCTCAGGTACTTTGTTTTTCGTAAAGACTACGATAATCATATTGAAAATCCGAATGAACTGTCAGACTCAAGGAAACAACTAATTGTGGGTGCCGGCATCAATACAAGAGACTATAAAGAAAGAGTTCCTGCATTAATTAAAGCTGGGGCTGATGTTCTGTGTATAGATTCATCTGACGGGTTCTCGGAATGGCAAAGAGAAACCCTTGATTATATTAGGAGCAACTATGGAAATGATGTTATAATAGGTGCCGGGAATGTTGTTGATAAAGAGGGATTCCTTTACCTGGCTGAGTCAGGCGCCGACTTTATTAAAGTTGGTGTAGGGGGAGGATCAATCTGTATAACCAGAGAACAAAAAGGTATTGGCCGGGGACAGGCTACTGCATTAATTGATGTCGCCGAAGCAAGAGATGAATATTTTGCTAAAACGGGAGAATACATCCCAATTTGTTCCGATGGCGGAATTGTCCAGGATTATCACATGGCACTTGCACTTGCCATGGGTGCAGATTTTCTGATGATGGGCAGGTATTTTGCCCGCTTTGATGAAAGTCCGGCCAGGAAACTTTTAGTAGGTGGAAATTATGTGAAGGAATATTGGGGTGAAGGTTCAAACAGGGCAAGGAACTGGCAGAGATACGACTTGGGCGGAAGCAGCACAATGAAATTCGAAGAAGGCGTTGACAGCTACGTCCCCTATGCCGGTAAACTTAAAGATAATTTATCCCAGACACTTGATAAGATAAAATCCACAATGTGCAGTTGTGGTGTCACAACAATAAAAGAATTACAATCAGATGCAAAGATCACCCTTGTTTCATCAACAAGTATAATAGAAGGCGGAGCTCACGATGTGATTGTTAAAGACATAGATAAATAGAATAACTAATACCGGCATCTACCGGTACAAATCCCTTACCTTTTTACGGGCCTGTCAAAAGCAAGATTATAAAATTCACTTTCCGTGTAGTTTTTTTCGGGAATTGCATACTAACGAAAAAAACATAAAAGGAAAAATCATGGAAAAGAGTGAAAATGGAAAACAGGTTGCTTTCAAAGGTGCCGGAATACTGATAGGCCTGATTATCGGATCAGTTGCCGGAATTGTTGTGTCTGTCATAACAGGTATAACAGGCATTATTGGAGCTGTTGCAGGAGCTATAGCCGTACCGTTAGGATTATCCCTGGAAAGCAGGTTTCAGGGTGGACAGATTAAACACAGCAGGAAATCAATGCTGGCATATATCTTTCTGATATTGTCGGGGCTGCTGGTATTTTTTTTTGTGTTGTTATCACAAATTAAATAACTTTTTATCCGGAAAATAAAAATCTTCATTTGTGTATTCTCAACAAGAAAAAGAATTCCTGGAACACCTTGAGAAAAGCAACAGGATAATATATAAGGTTTGCTTTATATATTGCAGAAACCGATCTGATATAAACGACATGTACCAGGAAATTGTCTTGCAGCTCTGGAAGTCTTATCCTGCCTTTAAAGGAAAATCAGCACTTTCAACATGGATATACAGGGTGGCTTTGAATACTGCCATTACACACATAAGGAAACCTGCAGTTATTTTTGAAACTGAAGAGGTCCCGGAAATTGCGTGTGATTATGAAAGCATTGCTGATTTATCGGAAGATACAAAATTGCTGTATAAGGCTATTTCAAATCTTGACAGGATTGAAAAGGCAATAATCCTGCTCTGGCTGGAAGACAGATCATATAAGGAGATCTCCGAAACCACCGGCATCTCGGTTAAGTATGTAAGTGTGAAGATTACACGCATTAAGGTTAAACTTGCTTCTATTTTAAAAAATCTTCAGTAGCGATGAACAACATTGATCTTGAAAAATATAAATCTGCCTGGATCGGCGAAAAAGGATTTGACAAAAGTATGATCTCCGGAACGGATCCGGTCAGGTATCTGAAAAAAAGTTCAAAAGGAATAGTCAATGCTTTCAGGAACAGCCTCATGTTTGACATTGTTTTGAAAAGCATCCTGGGAGCTACTTTTATCGCTCAGATATTCTTGTATATAAAAAAGCCGGCAACAATATCTGTCTTTTTAATTCTTCTCTGCCTTATTGTTTATTTTGGTTTTCTTCAGTACAGGGATTATGCTGATATCCCCCTGCAATTAACTTATTCCGACGACCTGAAAACATTTCTTTACAGAGGGATCCGTTTTTACAACAAGAAGTATATTAAATCCATCTACCGTTCAGCCTTATCCTCCCCTCTGATTTTCATAAGCGGCATGTTTTTTTACAACTACTTTAAATATGAAGGAGTAAGGGCAATGGATATTACTGATTTTTCAGTAACAGTACTGTTTTGCCTGGCAGGTTTCATATTAAGTGCCTTCGCCAATAAGCGACATTTTGATATCAGGATCAACCATATGCAAAAATGCTTAAATGAACTTGAAGAAGGAGGATTATCCGAAATAACAGTCAAAAAGCAGGCACGGCAGCAGAAAATTCTGATGCTTATCACGGTTTTATTACTACTGACAGGTCTTGTTGTATTGGCAGTTATTCTTTTGTTATAATCAGAATTATTTTTCATAAGGCAATCCTTATAAAAAATCAACTTGATGTACCATCATATTTATTTGTTAATTTCCAGGGAATAATGATTCTCCCGTTAAACAGGTGACTCATTGTGTGAACAACCATATTATTAATTTATCTTTGTTGTATTAACCGTCAATTCATTATACAGATGAAAAAATTCATATCCCTAATATTTATTGTAACATTCATCTTTTCAGTGTCTTGTGGCAATGAAAGGAAGACAGCACAGAAGGCTGATTCCGGAAGTGAATTAACCGACGACTCGTTGCTTACTCTCGTTGAGTACCGTACTTTTCAGTATTTCTGGGATGGAGCTGAACCCAACTCCGGGATGGCAAGAGAACGTATTAATGTTGACGGAGTTTATCCTGAGAATGATGAGAATATTGTTACAACAGGTGGCAGCGGTTTTGGTATTATGGCGATCCTTGTTGGCATGGAACGAGGCTTTATAACAAGAGAAGATGGTTATCAGCGTTTTGTTAGAATAGTTGATTTCCTTGGTAAGGCGGACAGGTTCCACGGTGCCTGGTCACATTGGATAGACGGGGAGACCGGTCATGTAAAGCCATTTGGTCAGAAAGATGACGGAGCTGATATAGTCGAGACTGCCTACCTCATGCAGGGAATGCTGGCTGCAAAACAATATTTTATGAATGGTTCGGAAAAAGAAAAAGCTCTTGCCAATGATATTGATTCACTTTGGAGAGGTGTTGAATGGACCTGGTTTACCAGAGGGGGACAACATGTATTATACTGGCACTGGTCGCCCGATTATGGCTGGCAGATGAACTTCCCCGTAAGAGGTTACAATGAGTGTCTCATACTTTATATTATGGCTGCATCCTCTCCTACCTACCCCATAGACCCTTCAGTTTATCACGACGGATGGGCAAGAGGGGGAGCTATAGACACCACAAGCGGGGCATACGGTTATGTTCTGTCGCTTAAGCATAACGGGGCCCTTAAATACGGTGGTCCCCTTTTCTGGGCACACTATTCTTATCTTGGTCTCGATCCTCATAATCTTAAAGACAGGTATGCTGACTACTGGAAAGAAAACACCAACCAGACACTTATAAACTGGAAATGGTGTGAACTGAACCCAAAACATTATAAAGGTTACAGCAGCGATTGCTGGGGACTGACAGCCAGCTATTCAATAAATTTCTATGCCGCTCATGCACCGGGTGACAATACTGACCTGGGTGTTATCTCCCCTACAGCTGCCCTGTCATCCTTCCCTTATACACCAGGTCATTCGATGGATGCCCTAAAGTATTTTTATTACAAACTCGGATCCAAAATATGGGGGAAATACGGGTTTTATGATGCTTTCAGTGAAGACAAAAACTGGTATCCTCAAAAGTATCTTGCCATTGACCAGGGACCAGAAGTAGTGATGATAGAAAACTACAGATCGGGCCTGATATGGGATCTGTTCATGTCGAACAGTGATGTACGTACTGGTCTGGACAGACTGGGATTTTCATTTAACACTAAATAAAGCAACCTGCCACCGGATGTGTGTCAGTAGATGAAAGAGCTATCTAAATTTTATACATTTTTTAGATACCTGAGCTTATTTCTTACGACAAAAATTTTAGACAGGCCGCCTAATTTGTATGATTTTGGTATTGCCATGTCCGGCAAAATTACGTATATTTGGACCGTAATTTTTTGAACTTTAGCGTTTAATATATTTTATTAATCCAAAGTTTTTAAAACAATCAAAGTATTAAAAAAGGTTAGAAAAATGAAGAACAAAGTCTTTATGGGATTAGCAGCTATTGCTATGGTTGCAGTCCTTTCCAGTTGTGGTAAAAAACCACAGGTTGAAATTGATGCAACCAATGCAGCTATTACTGCTGCACAAACTGCCGAGGCAGCAGTTTATGTACCCGATGAATTTGCAGCTGTTCAGGATTCCATGAAATCTATCATGACAGAAGTCCAGGCCCAGGAATCCAAACTATTCAAAAATTTTGGTGATGTAAAAACCAAGCTGGCATCCACCCTTACCCTGGCTAATAAAGTAGCAGTTGACGCTGCAGCTAAGAAAGAGGAAGTCAAAACTGAAGTTGACACCATGATGACAAACATCAAAGCTGTTATTGATGAAAACGGGACACTTATGAAAAAAGCTCCAAGGGGAAAAGAAGGAGCTGCCGTACTCGAGGCCATGAAAACCGACATGGCTACTGTTGAAGCTTCAGTTACCGAGGCACAGAGTCTGTACGACCAGGGTACTTATATGGATGCTCTGAATAAGCTCAAAGCTGCCAAAGAAAAAGCCGACGGTATCAATACCGAGCTTAAAGATGCTATTGAAAAAGTAACCGGGAAACGTCCGGGAGGCAAGTAAAAAGTATTTTACTGACACTTGTTAGTGATAATAAACCCCCGGGGTATCTCCCGGGGTTTTTTATAAAAAATTAACAGGGTTAAATGAAGAAGAAATGGAGACGGGTGCTGGCTGTATTAATTATATTGGCAGCCTCACCGCTGGTAATCTTGTTATTAATACATTTTACACCTGATCCGCCAGCTGCAGCCATGGAGAAAGCCAGAAAGGCTATTTCAGGGGCAGAGTCGGCCGATGCCCAGGTGTATGCCAGGAAATTGTACGATGAAGCCCTGGCTCTGTATGATTCCGCCACAATAAAATGGCAACGGCAGAATAGGCGTTTCATATATTTCAGAAATTATGATGAAGTGGCAGAATATGCAGGTTTGTCTGAAAAAAAAGCCATGGAAGCGACAGCTAACTCATCTTCAACATCTGCCGGAATGAAGATCAGGATCAGGCAAAAGATCAGGTATCTCAATACATTGTCTGCAGAAATAGACACTCTTTTTACAACATATCCCCTTGATACAGAGATAAGAAACAGGATCTCAAAGGGCAACCTCATGCTAAAAGAAGCTGAGGTTCTCTTTGAAAATGGAGACTATTTCAGGGCCAGCAGGAAACTGAACGATTCCGAATACCTTCTTTCAGCATCGTACGATAATGCCTCTTCGAATCTTAAAGATTACTTCAGGTCATATTCAACATGGAAAAAATGGATAGACAAAGCTATCAGTGATTCGAAAAGATCGCATGACTATTCGATTATCATAGACAAATTTTCCAGGAAGTGCCTTGTTTACAAGGGAGGGAAAATGAAATATGAGTTCAATGCCGAACTGGGGACAAACTGGGTAGGAAACAAAAGACTAAAGGGTGATAAAGCAACTCCCGAGGGTATGTACAGGATAACCGGCAAATTTGAGGGAGGCAGAACAAAATATTATAAGGCCCTCCTGCTGAATTATCCTAATGAAGACGACAGGAAAAGGTTCCTCTCGGAAATTGAAAACGGCACCTTGCCATCATCAGCTAATATTGGAGGCCTTATTGAGATACATGGTGAAGGAGGTAAAGGGATAGACTGGACCGAAGGGTGTATTGCAATTGAAGATAAAGAGATGGATGTTTTATACCGGCTTGTTAAGAAAGGAACCCCTGTTACAATAGTAGGATCAATGATTGACCTTCAAAGCATAATGAAAAGGTAATATTGCAATGGAAGATATAGATAATGGCAAGAAGCCATCCGGACCGATTGAAGAGCAGAATGGAAAAAGCAACACTGCCGGCAAAAATGAAACTTACCTGGGGCAATTTGCCTCCTGGCTGTGGGGAAAAATACGCCACAGGGAAATATTGCGTATTCTTAAACCTGTATTCCGTGTTCTGATCATACTATTGGCAGTGCTTGCTACAGGTGCTGTCTTCTTATATGCAACACCTGTGCTAAATAACCTGGCACCAGTAAAAGGTACTGCATTCAATTCAGATAATGAACTGAAAAAATCGAGACAGTACAAAAATGAATTAAATGCCTTGTCGCGCGACATCCAACGTCTTGACAGGAAATATAATGCAAATACTTCCGGACAGTCATATATTGTGATAAACACCACAGATAACAGGTTCTACCTTTACAGAAACAAAAAGCTTATCAGGGAGGGATTCTGCAGCTCCGGATCATACACTTTACTTAAAACAGACAACGACAGGAAATGGATATTTAAGACTCCAAAAGGTAAATACTGGGTGCGAGGCAAAACTACAAATCCTGTGTGGAAAAGACCCGACTGGTCGTTTGTTGAAGAGGGTCTCCCTATTCCGCCTCCGGATGACCAGTCGAGATATGAATATGGTGTACTGGGCGATTATGCATTATCCATAGGCGACGGATACCTGATACACGGAACAATATACAAACGTTTCCTTGGCATGCCTGTAACACATGGTTGTGTCAGGTTGAATGATGATGATCTCAAGGTAATATTCAATACTCTTAATGTAGGATCAAAAGTTTATATTTTCTGATTCGCTTTAACTATGGAAAATAATCAGAAGACAAGAGTAAAAAACAAAAAGTACAGGTGGATAATTCCCTCCGTAATACTTGCTGCTTTCTTTGTTTACTATTCTCTAATGAATTTGGCTGGTACGAATAATAAAATAAATCAGCTTTATTCAGAGTTCAATCCTTATAAGAATGCAAAGACTGCCTCTGACAGTACTTTGTTTTCAGACTCAGCCTACCTGGCTCTCATGAAGGAAAAGGCCTGGCTTCAATCAAAAACCATTATGGCTGAAACAGACTCAATTTATCTTACAATTAATCTCAATGACAGCATAGCCGACCTTGTTATTAATGGCGTAGTGGTGCATTCAGCTCCAATAAGCCGTTTCAGAACCAGCAGTATTTTCAGAAAAGGGGATGAAGGCGTTCTGTATACTTTGCTGTCGGCACCTTTATCAATTATCAGCTCCAGATCGACAATAAGGAAAGAACCGTTGATGATAAAAATGGCTCCAAAGGACACCTCGGAGTATAAACCTGATGTTGTACCCGACACAGCCCATACTCAACCGGTCAATTTCATTTTCAACATGACTGATGGCATTAGATTATATGTTTACCAGGATGACCGGACAGCAACAGGTGACAGAATAGCAAGGTTCATCTTTGATCTAAGTCAGAGAGCGCATGATACCTGGGAGGCTTTTAAAAAAGTTGCCGTTTTTAAAGAGCCGGAATACCACCCATATTTTAAAATATATATCACAGGAGGAGATGCAAGGATCATATACCGTGCCTTACCCAGAAAAGGCCAGATCAGTGTGTACCTTTAAAATATTTTATTTTGGCTATTTAAATAGCATAAACACATAGTAATAATTAATTTAGTTATATTTAAAAAATAAAAACCGACAATCATGAGAAAACCCGTCATCCGGTATTTAGCCGTATTATTGGTATTTGCTGCAACAGGCATCTTTTTCCCGCTGACATATGCTTCAGCACAGAATGCTGCCGGTGTATCTCCAGCCTTACCTGACAGTATCAGTAAAATTGTCACCAGATCGTGTATGCCTTGTCACAGCGATGATGGCGGAATGATGCCAAGGTCCAAGCTAAATTTCTCCTCATGGACAGGCTATTCAAAAGACAAGCAATCTGAAAAAGCCCATGCCATGTACAGGGAACTCTCCGAAGGTAAAAT
Organism: Bacteroidales bacterium; assembly: GCA_046706305.1. Classification (GTDB taxonomy): domain Bacteria; phylum Bacteroidota; class Bacteroidia; order Bacteroidales; family VadinHA17; genus LD21. The sequence continues at coordinate 16,027 of JBJKPQ010000086.1, read as the reverse complement.
GCCTCCCAAAAAATTCAGGGAAACCAGACCTGAACTCATCCCGGATGCAAACCAGGTTGATATAATAAAAAAATGGTCCGAAGCGTTAGGTATCACGCAGCAATAAAGCAGTTATAATTTTCACGCAACAAACCTTACATTTTATTAGACGCCGGAAGGTCGGACTACCTTTCAGCAGGACTACTTTTTTTTATTTTTTCCTTAGTGAGTTATTAAAAAAAAATGTAGGTTTGGGAGTTGCAGTTTTGCATTAACGATACTTAATATTTAATGGGAAGGTTTACAGGCGTTATTGGTATTTTTATAATACTGGGATTGGCCTTTTTATGGTCGAATAACCGAAAAAAGATAAACTACAGGCTGGTAATAACCGGTCTGCTTTTACAGCTCTCTTTAGCGATTTTTATTCTCAAGGTTCCACTCGGTCAGCATATATTCGCCTGGCTGGGTCATGCCATAAACAAGTTGCTCGACTTCTCACAGCAGGGAGGCAATTTTGTCTTCGGTGATCTTACAAAGGTCAGCCAGTACCTTCCGGAAGGTGTTGTCAGAAGCGGGGTATTCCTTTTTGTATTACTGCCGACAATAATATTTGTATGTGTACTTGTAGCCATGGCATACCATGTAGGACTAATGCAGAGGATAGTTGCTGTAATAGCCCGGTTTGTGCACTGGGCAATGAGGGTAAGCGGAAGTGAGGCACTGTCAAATGTTGCCAGCGCTTTTGTTGGGCAGGTTGAAGCACAAATTATGATCCGCCCGTATCTTTCCGGTATGACAATGTCGGAGTTACTTGCTTCGATGGCGGGCAGTATGGCTACAATCGCCGGTGGTGTTATGGCAGTTTATATTTCACTCGGTGTTCCTGCCTCCTACCTGTTGGCAGCAAGTCTCATGGCAGCTCCGGGAGCACTTGTGATCTCAAAGATAGTGTACCCTGAAACGGAAGAATCTGAGACCAAGGGAAAGGTTAAGCTTGAAGTGAAAAAGGAACATGCCAATATTATGGATGCCATATCACATGGTGCCAGCGATGGAATGAAAATATCGCTTAACGTCATTGCAATGCTTATAGGAGTAATTGCTCTCATTGCTCTTGTAGATGCTCTGCTTGGATACTTCGGGCATTTTCTTGGATGGCTGGGTGTTTCGCTGAGCTTCCTGGGGCTGGATGTAAACCACCTGAGCCTTAAAGATGTGGTCGGTGCTTTCTTCAGCCTGTTTGCAATTGTCATGGGGGTTCCTCCTTCAGAGTCTCTTAGCGTGGGCTCACTGATGGGCACCAAAATGGTAGTCAATGAATTTGTTGCCTATTCAGATCTTTCCCCGATGATACACCAGGGAGTACTTAGTGCCAAATCTGTTGTCATTGCAAGTTTTGCATTGTGCGGTTTTGCTAATTTCAGTTCCATCGCCATACAGCTTGGAGGGATAGGCGCCCTGGTCCCGGAGCGTAAAGCCGACCTGGCGAAACTTGGCTTTAAAGCCATGCTTATAGGAACGATGGCTTCATATATTTCAGCTGCCCTGGCAGGAATATTAATTTAAAATTACAGTAATTTAGCATATCTTTGTCTTTAACAGACTGGCTGTTAGAGTTATTGCACGGCATGACCCTTACAGGACAATAAGATCCTGGTTTTATCACGCTATGCATTATGCAATAGTGAATTTAAAGATTCTAAACAACATTCGCTGTTTTATTGTTATTCATTTACAAAGAATTAAATCATAGTGCCATGTCGGAAGAATCAATCACAGATATAATCAGATCTGGCCATAATGATCTCCTCAGGCAAAGACTCCTTGCAGAACCATCAGTTGCTGATATGAAAACCGCCGAGGGTTCATCTCTTTTGCAGTATGCAGCCTATTGCAGGAACAATGAGGCAGTTGATATTCTGAAACCTCACAGGCCCGACCTTGATATTTTTGAAGCTGCATGCCTTGGAGAGACAAATATTGTAAAAAAATGGCTGGAGAAAGATCGTGGACTCATCAATTCATTTTCTCCCGATGGGTTTACTGTTCTGGGGCTGGCTTCATTTTTCGGTAATGCAGAACTGGTACGCTACCTTTTGGCTTCAGGAGCTGATCCTGACCTGTCTTCAGACAATGCTCAAAAAGTAACACCGCTTCATGCAGCGTGCGCCATTTCGGATTTCAATATAGCGGATATGCTTATACGACGGGGAGCCGATGTAAATGTTAAGCAGGCCGGAGGATATACGCCTCTACATTCAGCTTCGGGTAACGGGAAGTCGGATCTTGTCCTTTTGCTAATAGCCAACGGTGCTGATACCGGTGCACGGTCAGACAAGGGTGAGACAGCTGTAACCATTGCCCTGGAAAAAGGATTTGCAGAAATTGCAGAACTGGTAAGAAAACAGGAACAACAGGGAATTTAATCTCATCCCGGTTAATCTCTTGACGAGGTACGCCTTTTGATCCTGTATCCTATTGTCCATTCAATGAAGTCGGAGACATGAAAAGCATAGTCGCGCAGAATTAAGCCGGCAAACAGATCATCCGTGATATTATATTTAATCCCTATTCTCTGGAAAAAACCGGGAGACTGATTCTTAAATTTCTTCCGGTAAAGATAAAATGCCGGCTGCATGACGAGTGATTCTCTGTTAACAACAAGTTCATATGAAGGATAAATACTGATCATTAACTTTTCAGCGGCAGGAACATCCAGAGGATCAACTTCATTGTTGTCAACAGCTGCCTGGGCATTTACCGATCCGTCGTATGATATTGTCATCCCTAAGCCAATCTTCGATTTACGGCTAATCTGCCTGTCAAAGACTGTTGAAATGCCGAACACAGGGTAATATACGCCCTCATATTTCTCAATAACATCAACATTCAGTGAATCAAATATAACATTCTTTGCACCGCCGAAAGCAGATATACTCAGCTCATTTTGAGCTTTAAACACCGGTATTGGCCGGCTTTGAAACTGAATATCCTTATTAAAATTATATCTTATTCCTATTTTAGGACCAACTGTGTTGATACCAAAATTCGGCTTTTTCAATGCGCCGTTTGAAAAATGAGTCAGGCTGACCCCCGTAATCAGTTCCAGTCTTTGATCCAGATCATACTGAAGGTTTAATCCTGCATCTATAAAGAACGACTCACCGGCCCCGATTGATATGTTATACTGGTTTGTTATTGGATTGAATGACTTCCAGTTAAAAGCAGCACCAAAACCCAGTTCATAATTGAAACTAAGCCGTTTCCACCTGTGGAAGGGGGCATCGATAAATCCATATAAGGCTATCGGGTAACCAATTTCCTCCTTATTATAAAAGTCGGCAAGATAAATTCCTATACCCCAGTCGGGATACCGGTACAACTGCTCCCAATATTTATCACCGGTTGTCTGATGAGAATATTTTAAGGAATAGGTCTGGTAATTACTGATCTTTGCTGCTTCAGCATTGGTACCTCTCAGAAAATTATTTGTTGCAAAAACATGTCCCTTCTGATAAACGAATTCCAGCGACGCGTTTTGCCGGAATCTCTTTGTGATTGTCGTGTCCTCCTGGGCATTAAGTGTAAATGACACCAATACCAGCATATATAAGATCTGCAGACATTTCATCCTGCAAAGTAATCAGAAAAATCCGGATAAATTCTGTTTCATTATTTTGAAAAAACAAAAGCTGCCTTCATTTATTGATTAAGATAAGCGGACTGTGTTCGCCGAAGCCCGCCTTTGGTTATTCTTATCTTCATTTGTCCTCATTCAGGCAAGCCTGACCCGGCCATATGAAAATAAGAAACCCGCCGTGAACAGCGGGTATAATTTGTTGTTGCGGAGAGAGGGGGATTATCTATCAATGATCCCCGGGGAGAGAGCTTCAAATCAATCTTATCAAACCTTATCAGGTTTTTTTCTTTTTACTCATCGCCTTAGAATTGCAGGCATTCTAAAGCTCTTCGCAAAAATAAAAAATCCCTCTGCGAGGGATTTGATAAGATTGGTTTGGCGGAGAGAGGGGGATTCGAACCCCCGGTACAGTTACCCATACGGCAGTTTAGCAAACTGCTGGTTTAAGCCACTCACCCATCTCTCCATTATCTTCAGAACTTGTCCTCCAAAGGCTTTAACGCGCCTCATGGGACTGCCTTCCGGCCTTTATATTACTCATGACCGGAGCGCGACAAAAATAGATAAACAACCAATAAGTTCAAAATAAATCCTTACTTATTTGAGCCCTTCCAGGAGACTTATTATCATCTCGAAATTCTCTATTGTCTCCTCGTCAAAATCTCTTACAGTTATCTTTCCTGTCTTCACTTCAGTAAGGAACCTGCTCAGCAGAAAATTCCTCGGAATTTCTTTCTCTTTTATATACTGGGAATTGGAAACAGTTATCCCTTCCCTCGAGTTTATGATATGATTTTTAAAATCGAGTGTCGATAAAAGGTCCTCAGCGTTCTGAAATCCGGAAGGCATCCGGATTATAAGTTCTTTCCCCCTCTTATCAGTTGTAAACACTGTTTTCTCCAGGAGATCGGATATTTTTTTCTCCTCATCATTTTCAAAAAGCAGGACAGCAAAATCCATTCCCCATCCCATCAGTATATTACATAGCAGTGGTATGGAAGACACATTTGTCGACGGGATTATACACACCTTCCCTTTGTAACCCATCAGTTGAATAATTGCATTCAGCACATAAAATGACCCTGTATTATTGACAACCATATTTACTCTTCCTGCCGAGAATCCTTCTCCGGCCATCGGGTTACCAAGGATGCTCTGTAAAGGAGTAAGAGTATCGGGAGATGCGGCAGAAAGGCTGAGAGGATCAAGAATCCTTGTAGTGCTGCGCATATTATCCATATCGTCCCTCTGAACAGCAAGTACCCTGTGAAGCTTATTGATCTCGACAAGATGCGGGGAATGTGTTGTATAAATAACCTGTATCCTTTCCCTTATATCTTCAAAAACCTTCAGAACATCCTCCTGGGCCCTGGCATGCAGGCTCACCCCAGGTTCATCCACGAGCAGCACCATCTGCCTGTCGTTGATATTGGCCGATGCTTTTAACTCCATATAAAATGAGAGGAACCAGCGCACTCCCCTGCTCCTCTGTTTGGGATACAACCTTTCTCCTTCATCCTTTATCCAGAACTCAAGATACGGTTTACCCGCCTTATCACCGAAGTTAGCACTGTAATGGTCGAGTTCAAACTGTATATGTATCTTATTATTTCTTCCTATCGATTGTTGCCAGAAATCGTGAAAGTTACCAGTAAGCGACCTGTTCAGGTTTTCTATTTTCTGTTTGAGTATCCTTGATGACGGCTGCTGAAAAAATGAATAGTCGAGGCGGGCCAGGGTAAGGAAGTTACGGGCTGCCTTATACCCTTCCACCTGATCATTGCCCTTTATGATATCTTCCAGGTCAATCCTGTTTGGAAGGAGACTGCCAAAATCTTCAAACATCTCAAACACAGGACAATACTCAAAGTATTTCTTTCCAAGGGCATTACTGTTTACCTGTGATTTATAAGACTGTATCTCTTTATCTACCTTGCTGCGTGCTTCCTGGGCGCTGCTGCCATTCATTATATACCCTGCAAATGCTATCTGTGCATCAATATCTGTCTTCCTGAGGCCCAGGTCATTACGTGTTTTCTTGTAATCGGCCAGTATATTTTTCCATTCATCATCATCCTCATCCTCAAGAGGCCGCATCAGCAGTGTCATCTTCTGATGGCGTTCCTCCAGCTTCAGGGATAGTTCATTCAGGTGGCTCTCGAGATATTCATGGTCCTTTTTCAGCCTCTTAAGTTCATCCCCTGCACTTTTTATAGCCGATTTATTCCTGAGTTCTTCCTCGGGGGCAGATTTAAGTTTCCTCAGTTCGGAAAGGCGGTTTTTCAGTTCAGGAATATTCACATCCGGGTTATTTGTCTCATTTGCGGCTTTTCTTCCGAAAAGCCTGAATCCGCCCTTTTTTAAAAAGTCATCAGGAAGCTTCTCTTTTATTTCCTGCTCCTCCTGAATAATCTCTTCAAGCCTTGCAACCTGTTCCTGAATTTCCTTCATCTCCCCATCAAGCTTGGCATCGACATCATCGAGATATATCCTCCAGGCATCTTCAAGCGAATCGAGATAGCGGCTTATTTCTCCACTTACAGCAACATACGAGGAAAGATCCGGGATCCAGGTCCTTGTAAGCTCAAGATGATCAAGACCTGAAAGAAGTTCCTTTAGCTCCGTACCGGGATCTTCTGTAATCTCCACCAGCCATCCAGCTGGTATACTGAACAAACAGCTAATCTCAGGCAGGGTAAGATCGCTGCGAAGGACATCTTCTGTAATAGCTCCTGTATAAAATGCTTTCAGCCCTTCCAGTACGGAAGTCTTACCCGATTCGTTCTGACCAATGAGGCAGGTAATATTATCGGGCGATATTTTCTGCCAGCCGGTATCGACTATGGAACGAAAATTTTTAATCCTGAAAGCTGCAAGCTTCATCATAATATTGAAGATTATAATTGAAATCCAAAGACGAGAACATCGTCAACCTGTTGAGTCTCGCCTTTCCATCCTGTAAATTCATTCCTGATCTGTTGTTCCTGTAAAGCCATCGGTAGTCCTGCAACTGATTCGATAAGATTCTTAAACTGCTTATGTTTGTATTTCTTATCAGACTCACCACCAAACTGATCTGAGAAGCCGTCGGTGTAAAGATAGAAGGTATCGCCGGGCATAGTCTCAACCCAGTTGTTAGTAAAAGGTGTTTCTCTTAAAGCTGCCAGTCCTATTGTCATTTTATCAGGCTTATACTCAGTAAGAACGCCGTTCCTGACCATGATCAAAGGTCTGTTGGCTCCTGCATACTGGCACGATCCGGTAGTAAGGTCGAATTTACAAAGGGCAATATCAATGCTGTCCTTTGTCTCAGCATAAGTCCCGGTCTGGTTAAGTGCCTTCATTACTTTTTCCCTCATCAGGTTAAGTATCCTGTTAGCTTTCAGGTTAACCCCCGTCTGCAGTATCTCATTAAGGAAGCTGATACCAAGAATACTCATCAATGCACCGGGTACTCCATGACCTGTACAGTCGCCTACGGCGATACACATAGTCTTTTTATTATTAAAGACATAATAGAAGTCTCCGCTGACAATGTCGCGTGGCAGAAAAATAATAAATGAATCACGCAGATAACCCCTTAGCCGCTCAGGATTAGGCATAAGAGCATGTTGTATCATTCCGGCATATCTCAGACTGGCCAGGTGATCGCTCATAAACTGATCACGCACAGGAGGAATCAGGCTCTCTGCTTCTTTTTGCTTAACGGTCATATCAGGTTGTTTCCAAAAACTGACATTAAATATACGTTAATTTTCGAAGTGTTCAAGTTGTAAGTCGGTGTTTTACATACCTGAGGCAGTAAGCAGAGTTACATTTTCAACATGATGTGTTTGCGGGAACATGTCGACAGGTTGTACCTTTGACACTCTGTATTTGTCTGACATCATCAGAATATCACGTGCCTGGGTTGCAGGATTACAACTGACATAAACAACCTTTTCAGGAGCAGCTTCAAGTATTGCTTTTATCACATCCTCATGCATACCTGCTCTTGGCGGATCAGTAATTATTACATTGGGACGTCCGTTTTCCTTAATGAAACCGGCAGTAAGAATCTCCTTCATATCTCCCGCAAAAAAAGCGGTGTTTGTTATGCCATTTATTTCGGAATTGATCCTTGCATCAGCGATAGCCTGCTCTATATATTCTATTCCTACCACCTTTCCGGCCTGATGTGCAACAAAATTTGCTATGGTTCCTGTACCTGTATAGAGATCATAAACAACCTCCCTGCCTGTCAGTCCTGCAAATTCGCGGGTTATCCGGTATAACTCAAGAGCCTGCCGGGTGTTGGTCTGGTAAAACGACATGGGACCTATCCTGAACTTTAAGCCGTTCATCATTTCATACAGATAACTTTCTCCCTTGTATAATACCGGTTCCTGGTCGCTGAGTGAATCATTCTTCTTACTGTTGATAATATAAAAGACAGAAATGACCTCCGGAAAGCTGGATGCAATATGGTCAAGCAGTCCTGCACGTTTCTTCTCATCCTCATGGAAGAAAACCATAATAACCATCACCCTGCCATCAAGTGAGTTTCTGATTATTATATTCCTCAGGAAGCCCTTCTGGTTAACAGGATCAAAAAAAGACAGCTTATGTTCAAGGGCATAGTGCCTTACTTCATTCCTTATCCTGTTCGACGGTTCAGGTTGCAGGTGGCACTCCTCTATATTAAGTATCTTGTCAAACAGCCCCGGGATATGAAAACCGAGAGCATTCTCCTTTTCAATCCTTGCCCCGGATTCTATCTCCTCCCTTGTGAGCCATCTCCTGTCGGAAAAGGTAAACTCGAGCTTGTTTCTGTAGAGGTATTGTTCAGAAGAACCTTTTATTGGCAGAAGTTGTGGAATATCTGTCCTGCCAATTCGCTGCAGGTTATCCCTTACCTGTTTCTCTTTATGGAAAAGTTGAAGTTCATAAGGAAGATGTTGCCACTTGCATCCTCCGCAAACACCAAAATGCCGGCACCTGGGCGATATCCGGTCAGGCGAATACTCATGGAACTTAACCACCCTGCCCTCGAGATATTTCTTCCTCTTCTTTATTATCCTGATATCAACTACATCTCCCGGTACGAGCATTGGAACGAAGACAACCATGTTATCAACCCTGGCCAGGGCATTGCCTTCAGAACCAATATCTGTTATCTCTACTTTCTCAAGTATTGGCAGCACTTTTTTTCTTCCCACTTATTCTTTTTATTGAAGTTAACTATTGTGTTTCCAAATTCGCTCTACTGATTATTCCTCAGATTAAGAAGGTAAAGAATACCCTGTGTCATGGCAGGAACAGCTCCATCACCATGGCCTACACCCGGAATCATTACTTTATCAATAATATCAGGGGAACTTCCGGCCTGAAGCAGATCATTATACATTGTAACAGTTGAAAGAGGGCTGACTGTACTATCTGCCTCTCCATGGATGAGCAGCAAAGGCTTATTTGTCTGCCACGCAGTTACACTGTTTGCTGCAAGCGCCTCACGTACTGATAAATAGTCATTTGAGCTGTTAAAACCAGCTATAAAAGCAGGGTTCAGCAGTACACTAAGTGTATCATTCAGCTGACTGTTGATCTGGGCTGATGATAATGTACCATCATAAAGAGAACCAAGCCTGCCCGCATATGGTTCGTTAAGGATATCGCTTACCGGGTTTGTGAATTGATTATAGGCTGAAAAGGCATTTATAATATAACCTATATATACAGGCATGGGATATGTTGTTTGTGAAACCATTCCGCTGAACAAAAGAGAAAGGTCGTACGGGCCTGCGCCGCAAACACTGCCTTTTAAATTAAAATCACTGTTATAGTCCTTTTCCAGTGCCTTGTCAAGGGCCAGTGTGGCCCAGCCCCCCTGTGAGTAACCCATCAGAGAGTAATCATTCTTGAGGCTTATACCGGGAAGATCGCTTGAAGCCATCTCTTTTACTGCATACAGCAGATCGACAAGTGACCGGACAGTAGGTTCCTTTACAAGATAGGGATGCGGTATCTGTGATGATTCTCCGAACCCGGGATAATCGGCAATAACAACCACATAACCCATCGAAGCCACCATCTCTATCATCTGGTAGGTATATGATGAAGGATCCTCCGTGGGTGCCAGGGAATTAACCGTATTGGTTCCATTCTGGAAAGACAGCACAGGATAGTCACCCGGATCAGAAGGCACACATACAAGTCCGGAGGCATTTATTTCCTGCCCTCCCACCGATGTTTTGTAAACAACCCTGTAGCAGTTTACACCGCTTTTTACATACGGCATCAGTCCTGTAAAATCAGGCATGGTAAGGGAGGCAGCACCAAGAAGGGCATTAACATAATCTTTTGTATAGCTTACTGAACTCTCTCTTGAAACATAATAGGAATAACTGTTTGTGCTATTATCCTTCTTACAGGAGATAACAGAAACTACTATCAACAATAGTACAACAGCAGGTTTAAAAACTACTCTCTTAAGGCTCATCTTATTCATTATTAAGGATTTTCGCGAACAGGTCCAATACCTCTTCACCATACAAATATAGTCTTTATGATAAACATATTCAGGATAAATATGTTTGCTCAGGGCAACTATTAAGCTACATGGTTCATTAATATACTTGACTTTCTGACAATTTTGATCGAAATTAGTGTCTGAATTTGTCTCGCTACAGATTTTTATTCATTCTTCTAACTCTAAAAAAGATATCTATGAAAAGACATCTCTTCTTCGTGCTTTTGTATTTGATAAACCTTAGCGGACTTGGTCAGAATCTTGTTATCAATCCGGGATTTGAATCGTGGGACAGCGAAACCAGGCCTGCCGGTTGGACTACAGCGCAAAACTGCCAGCCTGAAAACTCTGTGGTATTGTCAGGCAGCTTCTCGTGTCACCAGGAAGGCACCAGTTCTTCAAAGTATCTCGGTCAACTGATTCAGGTTACTGCAGGTAACACTTACTGCCTGTCTTTTTATTACATGGCTCTTGTTACTGACAATGGTAACGGGTGCAGGTTATGGTGTTACTGGAAAGATTCCTCCGGCAGCAGTCTGGCTGATCCGGAGACAGATGAATTACTAAGACCTTCGCACTACTTAAAAAGTGATTTCTGGGATCAGTTTGAAATAACGGTTACTGCACCGGAAGGTGCTGCTGCGCTGTATCTGGAAGTCAGGACTTATCCAAACAGCGTGGCCTTCTGGGATGAATTCAGCTTTGAAGAATCAGTAGCCACCGTATCACAGTCAATGAAAGAAGCAGTTCCTGTGCTTTATCCTAATCCTGTTACTGATTATTTGCATATCTGCGGCATCAACAACATAAGAAGGATAGAGATTTACAGCTACAGGGGCAGCAAGGTATGGGATGCTGTCTGCGACGGGCAGCCGGTAATTACCATTCCGGCAGGTACATTTGCCAATGGAATGTACACAGTAATAATACACACTCCGGGAAAGAAAACATACGGCAAATTTCTCAAGAAGGCAAACTGAATGCCGGAGAATATTATTATCTCCTAACCTGAAGAACGTTGAATGCTGGCAGGAAAACCAGGCTATAAGATACCCTCTTCCCCTACTTTTTCTATATTTGCAGACTAATTATCGGATAGATGGTTTCGGTTCAGGACATAACAGTTTCATTTGGCAGCTTTGACCTGCTTTCGGGAGTCTCTTTCCTGATAAACGATCAGGATCGCATAGGGCTTGCGGGCAAGAACGGAGCAGGCAAGTCGACTCTTCTTAAAGTTATCTCAGGACTTCAAAGTCCGACCTCAGGTCTTGTCGATATGTCGAAAGAAGTGACAATAGGCTACCTGCCCCAACAGATGAAGATAGACGATACCACCACCGTAATGAATGAGACTCTCACTGCTTTTTCCGAGCTGCTGAACCTGTCTGCGGAGATTGAAAGCTGTACCCGCGAGATCGCTGATCGGGAGGACTATGAATCACAGGAATATTTAAAATTATGTGATCATCTTGCTGTGATTGAGGAGAGATACCGTATGCTGGGAGGAACGAATTTCGAGGCAGAAGCCGAACAGACACTGCTTGGACTTGGTTTCGAAAGGAAAGATTTCGAAAGGCATACAAAAGAACTCAGTGGTGGCTGGAGGATGCGTATAGAGCTGGCCAAGATACTGTTAAGGAAACCTTCACTGTTTCTGCTTGATGAACCTACAAACCACCTCGACATAGAATCCATACAATGGCTTGAATCATTTCTGGCATCCTACCAGGGAGCAGTGGTACTTGTTTCTCACGACAGGGCATTTCTCGATAATGTAACAAAAAGAACAATTGAGATTTCCCTGGGCAAAATTTACGATTACAAGGCACCATGGTCAAAATATCTTGTATTAAGAGCTGAAAGGAGAGAGCAGCAGCTTGCTTCATACAGGAACCAGCAAAAGATGATCGGTGATACTGAAAAATTTATCGAACGATTCAGGTATAAGGCAACCAAGGCGGTACAGGTACAGTCAAAGATTAAGCAACTCGACAAAATAGAAAGAATAGAAGTGGATGATGAGGATACAAGCTCAATAAACCTTCGTTTTCCGCCCGCTCCAAGGTCGGGGACTGTAGTTGTAGAAGCAAAGAGTCTTTCTAAAAGTTACGGTAACCTGAAAGTCCTGAAAAAACTCGATTTCAGGATAACAAGAGGTGAAAAGGTTGCGTTTGTAGGCAGGAACGGCGAAGGTAAGACTACCTTTTCCCGGATCATTATCGGTGAGCTGGATCATACGGGAAGCCTTAAGTTGGGGCACAATGTTAAAACCGGCTATTTTGCCCAGAACCAGGATGAATTGCTTAATGAAAACCTTTCAGTATTACAGACTATTGATGATGTGGCAAAAGGAGATATCCGCACTAAAATAAGAGATATACTCGGAGCTTTTCTTTTCAGGGGTGATGATGTAGATAAGAAGGTTAAGGTACTGTCGGGAGGTGAGAGATCGAGGCTGGCCCTTATTAAATTGCTTCTTGAACCCTATAACCTTCTTGTGCTTGATGAACCGACAAACCATCTTGACATGCGTTCAAAGGATATTCTAAAGCAAGCGCTTATGAAATTCGATGGGACACTTATAGTTGTTTCTCACGACAGGGATTTCCTTGACGGAATTGTCAGCAAGGTGTACGAATTCAGGGAAAACCACATTAAAGAACACTTAGGAGGCATTTATGATTTCCTCAGGAAAAAGAAAATAGAGAACCTTAAAGAAATAGAGAAAAAAGACACCCTTAAAATTACTGATAATGATAATACGGTATCGTCAAACAAGCAACGGTACCTGGAGAAGAAAGAATACGAAAGGAATCTAAGGAAGCTGCGCAAAAAACTGGAAGACTCGGAAAACGAAATAGAGAGACTCGAAAATGAGATAAAAGCTATCGATATGGCATTCATGGAACCCGGGAATTATTCCGAGGCCCATCAGCAAAACTTCACTCTTTACCAGGAATTAAAGGAAAAACTTAATAAAGAAATGGAGAGATGGACTGAATACAGCGAACAAGTAGAAGAATTCACTCAGAACGGATCATAATTATGGAAATATTAGAGCTTCAAAAAGAGTACAGGATTCATGTTTATGAAACAGGTCCGGATGAACGTCTTACAATTCATTCGCTTTTCAACTATATGCAGGATATTGCATCTGATCATGCAATAAAGCTGGGTTTCGGAAGAGATGATCTGATGAAGGCAAACCGTTTCTGGGTTTTGTCGAGAATGTATGCTGAGTTCAAATCCTGGCCTTTATGGGGCGACACAATCATTTTGAGGACCTGGCCCAACGGAACCGATAAGCTGTTTGCACTAAGAAATTATGAAGTCACATACCCGGATGGAAGACATATAGCCTCTGGTTCATCTTCGTGGCTGATCCTTGATTACACCACGCGAAAGATACAGAGACCTGATGCCATACTGGAACAATTTTACCGCGACCTAAATCCGAATGAATCGCCGGTCAGATATGCGGCCAGGCTGGATCATGCTTCTGCAAACCGGCAATCATCTGCGCCATTTAAAGTAAAAGCAGGCGATCTTGATGTAAATTTCCACACCAATAACACACGTTACCTTAACTGGATATATAACTCGTATGATCTTGAATTCCTTATAAACAACTGCCCTAAATCAGCTGAAATAAATTATCTTGCAGAATCGGTGTACAACGATGAAATAATTATACAATCATCACCTGATATTGACGATCCGACATATCAAAATCACTCTGTCGTACGTTCTGATGATAACAGGGAACTTTGCAGGGTAAGAATTGAATGGCAGCCTAATGGAGTAAATTAAATTAAGTTCATTAATTTTGGATATGAAGATAACTAAGAGGATATTATATATCCATGCGGCCTTTTTTGTGGTGACAGCCTTAACATTGTTTTCATGTAAAACAACCAGGCCTGCCATTGATACCAAGGACGTGTCATATATTTATAATCCCACAAAGAATCCCATTAATCCCAGGTATAGTATTACTAACCAATCGGATACAAGATCGGTCATATCCATAAAATTCTTTGCCTCGGATCTCTTTTTCTCAGAGGCTAACGTACAGGGATTGCCCATGGCCTCAATGAAAATAACTGTGAGGGTATATAATATCAGTCAGGGTAAAGTATTATCCGACACATCATCGCTTAATCTCAACATATTAAAGGTTAAAGGCAAGCCTGACTATACATACCAAATACCTGTTGATGTGGAGAAGGGTAATGAGTACATGGCGGAAATAAGGACCCTTGACAAACTGAGGATACTGGTACTTCATGCTTTTGTGCCATTCAATACCATGTCGGTGTACAACAGGTATAACTTCATGGCAGTATCTCATTTCAGCAAGGCAAGAATATTTAATCCGGTACTCAGGGTTAACGATTTTGTCAACCTCGTTTACAACAGGGGACCTGTAGACAGCCTGTATATATCCTTTTACAAACCATTCACCGAGGTTCCTGATCCACCGTCTATGATCCTTCCGGAAAAGACACTCGACTACAAGCCCGACACGGTTGTGGCTCTTGCCTATTCTGATACTCTGCCAATGATGTTTCCGAAGGAGGGCATCTACCTGTGTTCTGTAAAAAGAGGTATTAAAGATGGTTTTACATTCTATAACATGGGCGAAGACTATCCCACACTCACAACCCCGGGAGTGATGATAGAACCACTGGCCTACCTGGCTACACAGGACGAGTTGGAAGAGATGAGGAATGCTCCCAGGCAAAAGGTTGCTCTCGACGAATTCTGGATCAAATGCGGCGGTAACGTGGAAAAAGCAAGGGAGTTGATAAGAATTTACTATACCAGGGTACTATATTCCAACTATTATTTCACTTCCTACAAGCAAGGCTGGATGACAGAAAGGGGCATGATATACATCATTTACGGCCCGCCGGACAAGATTTATAAATCTGATGAGGGAGAATTATGGGGATATAAAAAACCTGTAATAAAGTCAAAATGGGGTGGTAGATATAGTGTTAAAGAGGATTATCTCTACTTTACCTTCAAACATCGCGATAATATTTTCTCAGACAATGACTTTTACCTTAGCCGCAGTGAATCTCTTGTCACTTATTGGGATAAGGCCATATTAAGCTGGAGAAAAGGGATCGTTTTCAGACTCGACAACCCTGAAGGTATTTAGGACAAATAAATAAACATGCAAAAAGAGAAAGATTGTATTTTCGGCATAAGGCCGGTTATTGAGGCCATAAAGGCAGGAAAACAAATCGACAGGTTGCTTATTAAGCAAGGTCTGCAGGGGCCTTTGTACCATGAGTTGATGAAAGAAGTAAGGGAGCATGGCATTGTATGGCAGATTGTTCCTGTTGAAAGAATTGAAATGGTTACCAGGAAAAACCACCAGGGAGTACTGGCATGGTTATCCCTTGTGGAATACCAGAATATTTCAAACCTTCTGCCCATGATTTGGGAAAAGGGGGAAGATCCTCTTATAATTGTCCTTGACGGCGTGTCAGATGTAAGAAACTTCGGAGCCATAGTAAGAACTGCCGGGTGTCTTGGTGCACATGCCGTGGTCATACCTGAAAAGGGTTCGGCCAGAATAACAGCGGATGCCATAAAGACTTCGGCCGGGGCACTTCACACTTTCCCTGTTTGCAGGGAGAAGAGCATAATAAAATCTGTTGAATACCTGAAAGAATCGGGACTGAAGATTATTTCTGCGACGGAGCGATCAGATAAGTCCGTATTTGAAGAACCTCTCAGGGGGCCGTCAGCACTTATTATGGGTTCAGAGGACAAGGGTATCAGCCGTGAGCTACTCAACCTGTCAGATCACAGGATAAAAATACCAATGTCGGGAAATATAAATTCGTTGAATGTATCGGTTGCTACGGGTATACTTCTTTATG
>JBJKPQ010000085.1:0-12329 GCA_046706305.1 Bacteroidales bacterium | reverse complement strand
ATACAGGGTTGTATCATTTTTGTTCAACCCTTCAAGGTATTTCAATACCACATCTTTATTCTTTTGCTCAGAATTCAAAAGAGTGGTCATTTCAGCAAGTTTTGCCCTGTCTTCCCTGTTAGGAGAGCATCCGCCCAATAACAAGACTATTACCAAACTTAAGAAAAGAAGATTTTTCATAGCTGATTGTTTTTAAATTATTGAACAGTATTGGTTAATTAATTATTCAAAATTAAATCCTAAATTAGTCAAAGTCAAATGTTTTCAGGGATTATTATGAGGTTAAAAGTGAGTTGCTTTAATGTAAATATTAATTAGGATCCAGGTCTTGCCAAATGCCAGGTTATATTCATTAAAGAGGGCTGTCATTATAACGTTGCCAGATCATTGAATACAGATGGGAAGAAAAACTGATGGAGATCCCTGAAAGAAAAAGTTGTCCGGAAAGTCTTTTTGGGCTTTTGACACATAATTACCCGGTTTTATTTACTTTTAACGGCACTGGAGAACTATTTGGAATATAAACCGCTTTAATGTTACGAAATAATTTACACCTGATGGTATGGCCGGTCTACATAAAACAAAAACTGTCATGTTTATAATAATGACAGTCATATTATCATTTGTGCTCTTTGTTATTATAGTTCTTTTATATATTAGTCCGGGGAAGCTTAAGCCTTTTAATGACCCGGACGGATCATCTGTTGAAGGAAGCATATCCGAAAAGATCTTCGTGAATATAGGTGGAATAAGACAGGGTATGTTTATCCGTGGAAGGGATATAAAAAACCCCGTTCTCCTTTTCATTCATGGAGGCCCTGCCTTCTCTGAGTACTTTCTTGTCGACAAATATCCTACAGGTATTGAAGATTATTTCACAGTTTGTTACTGGGAAGAGCGTGGCGGCGGACTTTCTTACAATCCTCAGGTTACTGCTGAAAGCATGACACTTGATCAGCTGGCTTCCGATGCAGCAGAGGTAACCACTTACCTTCGAAACCGCTTCGGGAAGGATAAGATTTATGTCATGGCTCATTCAGGAGGTACAGCTTTTGCATTGCAGACCGTTGCCCGCAGTCCTCAGTTTTATTCCGCATACATCGGTGTTGCTCAGATCACAAACCAGGCAGAATCGGAAAAGCGGGCTTATGAGTTTATGATGGGTAAATATTCTGATAATGGCAAACCGCGATTGATTGAGGAGTTAAGGAAATATCCGGTAACAGATGATGAGAACAGCTTACTGCCGTTTTTCAACTCCGTTATAAGGGATAAAGCCATGCATGAACTGGGCATAGGCACTATGCATAACATGAGGTCGGTTATGAAGGACATCTTCCTGCAGGTCTGGTTATGCAGGGCGTATACCCTTAAAGAAAAGATAAATATCTGGAACTCAAAACTAACCTTTATCAATAAAACTCATCTCAGGGAACAGGTTCTCAAAACAGATATTCCCGGTCTGATTAGTAAAATTGATATACCTGTCTACTTCATGAGTGGCAAATATGATCTTACTGTTAACAGGGATCTCGCAATGAAATACCTGGAAGATATTGAGTCTCCTATAAAGGGCTTTTATACATTTGAGAATTCAGCACATAGCCCGATGTTTGAAGAACCACTCAGATTTAAAGAAATCCTTGTAAAGGATGTCCTTAATGGTACCACCACCATGGCGGATAAATACCAGCGCTAAAGCAGACAAGTATTCATATGAGTATCAGGCCCGGAATAAGTAAGAATCCTTTACCGGGCTGATGTGCCAGGAGTGATTATGCTGTTATCCGGACATATAAAATTACAGGACTCAGAAATAATATCTTATGCGAAAATGAAAATGGCCTTTTTATAATGCTGTGTGATCATAATTTAAATCATAATTCGAAAGTCAAAAACTTCTTTATTTTCTGTATAATGGTGGTACACTTTTTGTTATAAATTCAGAAACTAACCACCATTTCTATGAATACATTTAAAAGCTTCACTTTATTGCTGGCCATGACCGGCCTGGTGGTCATTGCCTTTTCCTGCGAAAAAAACAAAACCGGCAATCCGGATACTGACCCGGGAGATCCTGTGATCATCTCTCTCGAAACATCCCAAAAAAATGTTGTGGATTCAGCAAACAGGTTTGCTTTTGACCTTTTCAAAACAATCCTTTCTGAATCGAAAGGAGCAGAAAACATTATGATTTCCCCTTTCAGCATCTCAAGTGCTCTTTCAATGACTCTTAACGGGGCCACCGGCGAGACATTTGATGTTATGAAAAAAGCATTGAGACTTGAAAACTCAAGCCTTGATGAAATAAACAGCACATATCTTAAACTTATGTCTGAAATGGTACCTGTCGATGAACGGGTAACCGTTGAGATTGCCAACTCGGTATGGGTCGAAAAAAGGCTGAATGTTAAGCAGCAATTTATAGACGATCTGAATAAATGGTATGAAGCTGAAGCAAGAGGCATTGATGTTACTGACCCAAATGCGGTTAAAACTGTCAACAACTGGATAGCTGGTAAAACACATGATAAAATAACCGATATGCTTGATAAGCTGGATTCCAATCTTGCCATGCTGCTTATTAATGCTGTTTATTTCAATGGTAAATGGAGGTACAGGTTCAACACGGATGAAACAAAGGAAGAATTATTTTATCTCTCTCCCTCAATTCCTGAAAAAGTACCTATGATGCACCTGGAAGAGAACTTTAAGGTGGCAAAGCTTGGAAATGCGACACTGATCGATCTGCCTTACGGGCAGGGTAATTACTCTATGACTGTAATTTTACCGGATGAAGGATATAATGTCAGTGATTTATCGGGCGACCTGGACCCGGCAAAATGGAATACATGGATGGAGATTCTCGATGGTAATACACATAAGGTGGATCTGAGTATGCCTAAATTCAAATATTCCTATAAACGGCTGTTGAATGACGATCTTGTCGGGCTTGGTATGGGCCAGGCTTTTTCCGGCATGGCAACATTTAATAATATTAGCGACCAGGGACTGTACATAGATGCAGTTATACATCAGTCATTTATTGAAACCAACGAGGAAGGTACCGAAGCGGCTGCTGCAACCGTAGTTGAGATAGGTTTTACATCTGCCGGACCTGATGTTCAGCCGACAGTATTGAAAGTTGATATAAACCGGCCGTTCCTGTATTGTATTCATGAGACTTCCACAGGAACAATATTGTTTATTGGGAAGGTCGATGATCCCGTTCTTGAATAAGGTTGTTTAATCTATGATACACAAACCATCGTAAACTGGAGCATGACTTGATATAATGAAGTGGTACAGGTATTTCTTGTTTTAACATTTCCAATTGAATTTGATATGAAAATCAGGAACCTCAGTAATATTCCCTTTGAAAAACTATCCGAAGCCTTTGCAAGAGCATTTGCTGACTATGAGATACAGATAAATGACAAACAGCTCAGGACTATGCTGCAAAGAAGGGGCTTTGATCCTGAACTGTCGTTTGCCGCTTTTGATAATGACAATATTGTATCATTTACTTTTAACGGGACAGGTAAGTTTAACGGAATACCAACAGCATATGATACGGGTACCGGGACAATCGGGGAATACAGGGGTCAGAATCTTGCCTCTGAAGTATTTTCATATTCTGTTCCTTTTTTAAAGGAGAACGGTATAAAACAGTATCTGTTGGAGGTTTTACAGCATAATTTAACGGCTGTTAAAATATACAGGAAGAATGGATTTGAGGTAAGCCGCGAATTCAATTATTTTGTCCAGGACAATCATAAGATTAATATAAAGGAGAAAGTAATACACAATAATTTCTCTGTTCAGCAAGTCAGTCTGGAAGAATGTAAGGCAAACCGGCATTTTATGGATTTTAATCCATCATGGCAAAACAGCTTCGAATCAATTGAGAGAATGAAGGAGGATTTTATAGCTACAGGTGCATTTATTAATTCCTCCCTTGCGGGATATTGTATTTTCGAACCAGATTCAGGCGATATTACACAACTTGCAGTTGATAAGAAACACCGGGGAAATGGAATTGGCTCAATACTGCTTAAGGAAGCCTTGAAAAGCAATCATGGCGATTCAGTTAAAGCCATAAACACTGAAAGCAGCTGCGATTCAATTAAGGGATTTCTGGAATCGTGCAATATTAATCTGAAGGGAAAGCAATTTGAAATGATAAAAAAATTGTAATCAATATTCGTTTATCTATCAACTGTCTGTAGTATAATCATTGGTATTATTTTTATCCGGGATGTTTGTATGATATCTGTTCTTTTGGTTACCGGAACAAACATCAACCTGATAAACTAAAATAAGGTCAGTCTGAACAGATCCTTCACAGCCTGGTCTTTCTAAATGAAAATGCAGTTTAGTACCAAAAATTTCAGGTTGTTAGAGTATAATTTTATATATTTATAATATCAGATCACAGGTACTGAAGGGATTGTATATATTGGGTAGCTGAAACCTGTTTTTATATTGCAAATTAATACATAGAATAATGAAATGTCGATTTGTTATTCTCCTGATGCTCCCGTTTTTTCTTGCCTTATCCGAAGTCAGTGCCCAGAAAACTTATAAGGTTGTCTGTGACAGGAAAGATGGCCTTGTTAAAATTGTCGATGGCAGTAACAGATCACCCGACATGATACCAATAAAAGGTGGATTCCCGTTCTACCAGGTTGCGGAAAACTGGATAAAGGAGAATTATCCCGGCGGGAAATGTGATCCGGCGATTGTAATCATTCAGAATCAGACTAATGCTGATAAGATGAATCAGTCTTCAGTGGCAAATATCAGGCACCCTGATACTGTCAAAACCAAACCTTCACCAACCCCTGTCAATAAATCAGGCCCAAAGCAGACGCCTTCTGTGTCTCCGGTTATCAGCTACAGGAATACATCAGTGTTATTCTCAATATTGTTTTCAAACATGGGAAAGGTGTTCGGGAATGATCCTCCATTAATGCCGGGCCTGAGTCTGGGAATTGAGCAACTTGCGGGTAAAAAATTCTATGGAGGTGCAGGCATTCACTTCAATACTTTGTTTGGCAAAACAGGAAAAGATACAGATGTCAGTTCCTTTTACAATATAAGTATTCCTCTTTTTGCCGGCTACAGGCAGGACAATGGCATTTTTTTGTGGGGGGTTGACCTGGGAATTGCCGCAAACACAAAGTTGAAACCTCTTGGTGGCGACAACGGCCTTGCCGGTGAAGTTGCTGCCGATTACTCTTTAAACACCCTGACCAGGATCAAACTGGGGACGGCGAAGGCGGCTATTGAGTTCGGGGTAGATGTATGGCTAAATGATATTTTTACCTCTGAGAGTGGATTCCAAATGACCATTTTATCGATTGGATTCCGGGGCTCTTTTTAATAACCACTTATGAGGAAGCATGCCACAAAGACCTGCGTCTTTGCATTATTAATGTTATATGCCGCATGTACGGCATTGTCTGGACAGCCATTGTCAAACCAGGAACAGGAAAGGCTTATAAAAGCATATGATCTTACCGGAAGGACCTGGGGCCTTTCAACAGATCTTATAAAGAAATTTTATGAGGAAGATAAAGATATTTCTGACGTTGTTGATGATATGTCAGATATTTTTCAGGTTGTTGATATTCTTGCAAAAGTAAGTGAAGCTAAAGATTTCGAAGCATTTGAGTCGGTTGTTCTGATGATCGAGGACAAGCTGCTCTCGGATAGGTTTAAAGATATCTTCCCGAATGCTTCTTCAGCACTCAACTGGGCAGGGAAAGCAAGAGCGGCGATGCAGCTGCTGATTGATTTTGTGATCAATCCGGCTCTGCTTGATAATGAGGTAAATCAATACATTGCCAGGAGAGAAATACTTCTCGATCCCGATGATGCTGTTGCAGGTATCAGGAGTTGGGGAAATATTAAACAGCAATTGCTAGGGGAATTCCGAAAACAATATGGTGATCTTCCCTTTAAGGAAACTAAGCCCTCAGGTTTGGTTCTTTTACCAGCATGGAATAGCAGGTTTGATGACTATGTTACCGGTTGGTTCGAGACAAAATATCAGGACCACAAAATAAAAGAGTTCAATGCCAATGCTCGTAAAGAACTCGCAAAAAGAAAAGCCGCCCTCGAAGAAAAAGCTGTAAGGCTCGATTACCTGATTGACATGGAGATGAGGTCTATAGATAAACTTATTATTACACCATCATCAGCTACCATTGGTACGGATGAATCAATTTTTTTTGTGGTTACTGCTGTGAACTATAAGGGAGAAGAAATGGATGTTACAGACCTGGCGCTTTCTGATCCAGTATTTGCGTCAGCAACCCCGGGAACTTACTCAATACTGGCTCAATATGAAGGTAAGGATGCCCTGGCGAAGATAACCGTTGAAGATCAACCTGTCGGACAACCTGCAGATGAATCTGATAATCCTCCGCCTCCTCCGGAAGGCCTGTGCGACGGATATGCAAATACCGAACCTTTTTGGGATCCCGGAAGGAATGAGTATTATTGCGATTGTCTGCCCGGTTTTCTCTGGAAACCTGATCTGAGCGGATGCGAAGAGAAAGGAAAGCTTCTGGCTTCACTTACTGATTGTTCCGGCTATCCTAATACCCGGGCAGTTTGGGACGAGGCGAGTCAGAGTGTTATTTGTGATTGCCTTCCCGGTTACCAATGGAACTCCGATTTTACCCAGTGCTATCCACAATCACTTGCTGCAGTGAATACCATTGATTGCGACGTTTATCCCAACACTGTCGCCATATGGGATCCGGTACGGAAACAGGCATATTGTGATTGTATCCCTGGGTACAAATGGCGCGACGATATGAAGGGATGTGAAAGAATAACGGCCACTCAGATAACTAATGCCGATTGCAGTAATATTCCAAATACACACCAGGTTTATGACCCTGCAAATGACCGGATGATTTGCGATTGCCTGCCAGGTTATAATTG
The DNA here is from genome assembly GCA_046706305.1 of Bacteroidales bacterium. Lineage (GTDB taxonomy): Bacteria > Bacteroidota > Bacteroidia > Bacteroidales > VadinHA17 > LD21. Next base: position 5,372 of record JBJKPQ010000085.1, on the reverse strand, counting down.
GAATGATACCAATACAGGTTGTGTCCCGGGGAAAAAAAGACCTGCAATAGATGTTAATACTCTTATGAATTTTATTTCAATTCTTTCCGGTGCAATGAATAATAATATGCCAGGTACTATATCGCCGGGAAATGTACCATCCAGCCTTCAATCCCCTGTAGTTCGCCAGAGCCGTTGCAATGATACCCAAAAGGCCGGCGGAGATGCACCTGAGGTGCACCAGATTGACCTGGGGATAACAAGCGGATCATTTAGATTTGATTACCAGACATTTAGCGTGAAGGACCAGATTGTTGTATCGCAGGGTGGCGTGGTTCTTTTCAATTCAGGATGTGTAGGGGAAACCAGATCGGTCCAGATTCAATTTAACGGCTATACGTCAGTTATTGAAGTCAGGGTAAACCCAAACTGTTCAGGCTCGAACAATACTGCCTGGAACTTTACAGTTCATTGTCCATCGTTGTAGAAATATTCCAGCCACCAGAAAAAAATATGCAGCAGGCCATTTTTATTCAACTGAAAAAAATATATTTGACCAGCATATTATTTATATTCAATCTTCTTATACATATTTGATATGAAAAAATCAATTCTTTTCTGCCTGGAAAATAACATGGCACCAGTTTTATTGGTATTTTCCCTTATTCTGCTGTCCTCAAATTCGCTAATTGCCCAGTCGGTAACCGATTTCTCCGGAGAATGGATACAGGATAATTCCAGGAGCGCTGACTATTACAAAGACCATAATATAAGAGTAACTATTACACAGTCGCCTGAGGCGATAGCTATTAAAACGACTTTCATTGACAAAAACGGAAGGGAGTCATCCGCACAGGAATCCTTTAACCTCGATGGTAATGAGGTTAAGAAGGAAGAATACGGCCGGGTAAATGCAACGTCTCCATCATGGTCGCCCGACGGGAAGGTTCTGACTACCAAGACAACAAGAACTGTCAATTCGCAAGTCTATGGAAGCACTACTTCCTACTCCCTGTCGGATGACGGGCATACTCTGACGATACTTACCGTGGATATTAATCCGGGACAGCCATCGTTAAAGCAGGTGCTGGAGAAGAAGGAGTAGACAGTAAGGTCTTGAGGTCGTGCTCTGTCCTACGTAGCTTCAGCGAAGGCAGGCGGTCCTGCGGTCGGGACGCAGCGGTGATCTCTGACAAAAAGTATTTGTCAGGACGGGTGTTAGGGAAACTATTTTATATGAAATTCTTCCTGAGATAATCTTCAAATTTCTCTTTATACTTATCACCAACCGGAACATAAGTACTGCCGAAAACTATCCTGCCCCTGTCAACGGTATCAACCATTTGCAGGTTCACAATAAAAGAACGGTGAACCCTCATGAATTGCCCGGCAGGCAGTTTGCTTTCGATAGCTTTCAGGCTGATCTGCGTCTGGATCGGTTCCGTTGCAGAAACGGCATATATCTTCACATAATCGTTAAATCCTTCTATATACTGTATGTCGTTGAAGTTTATCCTCCTGATCTTGTAACTGGATTTAAGGTACAGGAATTCATTGTTTGACCCGATATTACCATAGGATACCTTTTCAAGATTGATAAGCTTTTCAGCACGCCTGACGGCGTTGAGGAAATCCTTGTAGCTGAACGGTTTGACCAGGTAGTCAACTGCTTCAAGCCTGAAACCTTCGACGGCATAATTCCTGAATGCCGTTGTAAAGATGATTTTTGGTCCGCCGGTCATCTGCTTTGTGAAATCAATGCCGTTGAGATCGGGCATCTGGATATCGAGGAATACAATATCAACGATGTTATCCTTAAGAAAAGAAGCCGCCTTTACCGGGTTTGTAAACTTGCCCAGCAGTGAGAGTTCCGGTGTTTCTTCTATATACCCTGTAATCAGCCGCAGAGCCAGTGGTTCGTCATCTATCGCAACAACTGTCATCATGATTTAATCTCTATTTTTAAAAGTACCTCAAAGGTACTTCCGTTTTTATTAAGATGCAGTTCGTGCCTGTCAGGGAAAAGCAGATCAAGGCGTTTCCTTACATTTTGCAGTCCTATGCCTGATGATACCGGATCATGTTTGCCCGGGGATCCGGATATGCTGTTAAAGGTTCTGAATATTATTGTGTTATCTGTAGTGGTAAGAGATATGTCGATGAATGAATTTTCATTGAAACTAACACCATGCTTGAATGCATTTTCGATGAGAGGGATGAAGAGGAGAGGGGGTATGGTGAAATCCCTGTACTTGCCCGGGAACTTCACTGACAGCTTATAATTCTCTTCTAGCCTTAGCCGCATCAGGTCTATATAATTTTTCATCAGCTCTATCTCATTGCTGAGTTTGGTATCGCCTTCCTCCGAATCGTAAAGCAGGTATCGCATCATGTTCGACAGCTTCAGTATAGCATCCTGTGAATCCCCGGGGCTGATCTTACTGAGCGAATAGATGTTGTTAAGAGTGTTGAAGAAAAAATGCGGACTGACCTGGTTTTTCAGGAATGCAAGCTCGGCATTGAGCCTTGCTCTTTCCATTTCCTCCTGCAACTTTTCAATTTTTGACTGGCGTTCAAGAACCCTTATTCCCAGTGAAAGGAAAACCATGAAGAATGAGCCCGTTGTATAACCTACCAGATGTGCACGGGGGATGGCTATGAAGAACCCGGGTCTTATAGGGGGAAGACGCCGTGGTCTCATTGTCTGCAACTGTTCGGGCGGGCTCTCAATTTGTCCGGGAGCGTTTTTGCTGATAAAATTGTTGACCTGCCGGTTGGCTGTGTCGGAAATGAAATAGAAACAAAAGACAAGGACCAGTGCGGCAATATAATAGAGATACCTTTTTTTTCTTAAAAAAAGTCCGGGGACAAGAAGAAGGTAATTTATATAAAAAATTACGGCATTAACAGCCATAAACGTGTAATACGACAACAGGAAATTATTGCCCATCCGGAACCTTTTTGCTGAATAGACCGGCACAACCAGGATTACAACCCAGACAAGTATGTGTATGATTATCCTTGTTGTTTTTGCCTTCTTGACTCTTCTCATAGTGATTTAAATGCCGTAATACATTACAAAATTAACTTTTAACTGCTTATAAGTATTGAAAATGACATGTTATTCAACCCCGTATGCCTCCCCAGATTCATTCGGAACTCAGGCTGTCTGCGGGGTTGGCCAATGCGGCTTTAACAGCCTGGTAACTTATTGTTGACAGGGCAATGATAAGTGTTATAACCCCCACTAAAGCGAATAACCACCCGCTGATATTTACATGGTAGGCAAAATCCTGCAGCCAGTTGTTCATGTAATACAAGGCTATTGGTGCTGCAATTGCAAAAGCAATGGCAATAAGCAAAACAAACTCTTTTGAAAACAACAAAACAATATTAACTGCCCTTGCACCATGTACTTTGCGGATTCCGACCTCTTTGGTTCTCCGGGCAGCTATGAACAGGGCCAGACCGTACAGACCAAGACAGCTGAGAAAGACAGCTATTGCAGCAAATATTTTATATAGCTGAGCCAGCTGGCTCTGCTGTTTATAAAAATCTCCTATTTTGTTATCAAGAAACCGGTATTCATAAACATAGTCGGGCAGGGTCTGCTCCCATATCTTTTTAACAGACTGCAAAGTGGATGAAAGACCGGCTGTTGCAAGCTTTATGCCTGCCTGGCTGTACATGGTATTATTCGTGGTAATAAGCAAAGGTGCTATATTGTTGCGAAAAGACCTGTCATTAAAATCTTTCAGCACTCCCACAACAGGACACTTTATCCGGCCTCCCCATATGCTTATTTGCTTATTCAGTATTTCTTCAGGGTCAGTTATTCCCAGGTCATGCATCAATGACTCATTCACCAGGAATTCACGAGTCATACGGGAAGGCTGCAAATTCCTCCCGGCTACAATCTGTAATTTATAGACCGGCACATACTGTTCATCGGCGAACTTTGTGATAACTTTAAAATCAGCTTCTTTTACAGCATGGTCAAACGTGAATGTGTTCCATAGGTCATTGTTGTCCTCCGCCGGGGTATTGGAACTGAAGGTTACTGCCTTAACCCCGTTGAGCGAAAGCAGTTGCTGCTTCAGGTAATCCTGCCTTCTGAACCAGGCAGTGTCAACACGGAAAGGGATATTAATAATTGCTTCCGTATCGAAACCTGGTTGCTTATCCATAAAGAAGTTCATTTGCTTTACAGTAATTAATGTTCCTGCTATCAGTGCCTGTGCGATAATGAACTGGAACACCACCAACCCTCTTCTCAGGGAAACTCCTTTAGCTGTGCCGGCTGTAAACCTGCTCTTCAGAATATCGGCCGGACTGAACCTTGACATTATTATTGCAGGATAAAAACTTGCCAGTGCAGTCACCGTCACGATGGCAACAACAAGGAATATGATAATAGCCGGATTTTCAATTAAGTTGAACGATAATGAAAGTTCCAGGAGGCGGTTTACGTACGGCAATGCAGGAATTACAATAACAACAGCAAGTATTGCAGCAATTACAACTACTATGAATGATTCAGTGATGAACCGGATCTGTAAATGTGATTTATTGCTGCCGAGTACTTTCTTCACGCCGGCCTCTTTTGCCCGGTTGACTGCCTGTGCAGTGGAGAGATTGATGAAGTTGACACAGGCAATCAGCATGATGAATGCTGCAATCAGCCACAATACATTAAGCAGCCGGATGCTTATTGTTTCGTTGCTGTAATCCCCGGTCTGTGTGTCGTAATGGATATCATTCAGCGCTTGCAGTATATGACTGTCCGTATTGTCGGAAGATTGCATCTTTTTTGAATATTCTCTTAACTGATGATTAAAACTGGCAACAGAAATACCAGGTGGCATCAAGACATAACAGCCGAAATCAGAGTTCGTCCTGTCCTGCCAGTCGGTGTTTTTGGCCATTAATTGGGTAATGCCCGTTCCGAAAGCAACAACCAGTTTCATCCGGAAATCTGTGTTGGGAGGTATGGAAGCAAGAATGCCTGATACCTTTAAAATATCCATGCCATGACTGAAAAGTGAGCCGCCTGTCTTGAGTTTAATTGTTTTTCCCATGGCCTTTCTCCAGTTACCAAAATATTTTTCAGCAATCTCTTTTGTAAGCAGGACATTATTCGGATCCTTCAATGATTCGTAAGAGCCTTCAAGCAAAGGGAAGTCAAATATCTTAAAGAATGAGGGTTCAGTAAAAAAGACACCCTTCTCTTCTTTGAAAGTCTTTACAGATGTTCCGTTATCGTCGGGAACAATCAGTATATCATTATGGCTTGCCCAAACCGGCGAAACCTGTTCTATCCGGGCAAAAGCCGATTTCAGTCCTTCCGGCAGGGGAAAGGGTACATCCTTCCCGGTACCGGCACCCTCTGAATG
>JBJKPQ010000084.1:0-14752 GCA_046706305.1 Bacteroidales bacterium | reverse complement strand
CCCGGTTGAAACCAACCGGGCGTCATTTGTTTTGCATTCTATCTTACACATAACATTTTCATGTGCCCGGAGTATGATTCTTAAAGTGGAAAAGAGAGAGTAAGAATCTGGTCTGCCAGGCACACAGGTATGCCCCTGACGGGTACAGGTCTATCTTCATTAGCAGCATTATTAAAGGGGCCGCCTGTCTGTAGTGTAAAATATATAACTATAGCGGCATATTATTATATTACTATTTGTCCTGCCAGGGTTTTCAAGGAATACCGGCTTAAGATTTGTATTGCTGGCTGGCTGTAATATTAGGAAGTTACATAGTAGTGCAAAACTGGTCCTTTAAAAAAGCCCGGATACACCTGCAATAAAAAAGCCGTCCCACATAATGAGACGGCCTTTAAATTTTAAAGTATCTTAATTAAGATAATTACTTTGTCAATGCAGCAGGATAACCAAGATCAACCATTGCTGAAATTGAGTTGTCGAGCAGTGCATTAATGTAACCGGGGTTGTGTACGCCCAGACTCTTGTCCTGTGTTACTGCATCATAGTTAAGGTATGCAAGAACTGCATTGGCTTTAAATGTACCTTTATTAGCCAGTTCTGAAGCAGGATCATATATACCTGCGGCAGTCAGCTGTGCACGAAGTGTATCGAGTTTGGCTGATACTTCTGCCTGCAGTGATTCGAAATCGGGAGTTGTTGAATGGCATGTCATGCAACCGGTTGTATTAACTTCTGCAGTTCCGTGCTGTACGTATGTCATACCCATGTTATGACCGCCGGCCTGGTATCCGTAAGGAGTTGCCATGTGGCATGTGATACATCCGTCGGTACCAAAATGAGGATTGGAAGTCGGGTATGATTCACCAGTCAGTTCGAAAGGTAACTTGCCAAGAAGGAAGTTGGCCATAGGAGCATGGTGAACGCCAATACGGTTATTGGTGATTTCGAAATCAGCTCCGTCAAGTACCGGTGCCGGTGACACGTCGCGTGCCTGGTGGCATCCTACACACTGGTTGCTGTTACCATTGTCATATACAATGGCTGCACCGTCATACTGAAGTATGAGAGTTTCAGCACCTGGTTTTGTAAGAGCCCAGTCGTCTGTTGTAAATGTACTATGGATCTGGTGACATGTGTAGCAATTGATCTGCATAGGATCAGTAGGCACTGAAATATCAGCATCTGAACCCTCTGCTACATACTCCAGGAAGCCCTGGCTTGTGTGACAGCGAACACATCCTGTTCTGTCAGCATAAGCGGCATTTGTACCTGTAGCATGCACAGATTCACTCCACTGAGCCTGTTTTGTTTCGATCAATGCACTGTTGTTGTGACAGGTGGTACATGTAGCGTTTGCATCAATACCATCTTTCCCATTAGCTCCGTCAGCTCCGGCAGGTCCCATAGGTCCTTCGCAGGATGTTAGGATAAATCCTGCAGCAAAAAGAGCTGAGAGTAGTTTGATTAGATTTTTCATATCAGGTTTATTAGTTAAAGTTTCGTACTGCAAGCTAGTAAAACGGTTTGTTAACCCGCTAACAGTTCATATGCTATTTACGATATTAATTATTGATACATATATTAATCAGGCTTGACAAATGTCAATTAATTGAATGATATTTGTTAGCTTTGCTAATCGCTTCCTCTTAATAACATATTTTTGACCCCCTCAATAGAATAATATGTCTGATGTAAATTTAATTGAAAATTGCGAGAATTGCACGAAAATATGGAAGAATTTCAACTTCCTGTCACAGGAAGAACTTCATCTTGTTGATGATAACAAGTATGAGGCGACATTTAAACCTGGTGAGATAATAATCAAACAGGGTTCTCCTACGTCCAATGCCTTGTTTCTGGCCAGTGGGATGGCCAAGACATATATTGAAGGAAATAACGGAAAGAATTTCATCCTTAATATTGCTTTGCCCGGCCAGCTTATTATTGGACCGGGAGCATATACCAATTCACGTCACACATTTTCGGTTGCTGCCCTGACAACGGTGCAGGCCTGTTTCATAAACTTTGATGTATTCCGCAAGCTTATGAAAATCAATGGTGATTTTGCTGAGAGTCTGTTGGAGGACATAAGTTCAAAATCATTGCGTGCTCACAGCAGGATGGTAAGCCAGGCACAAAAACGAATGCCCGGAAGACTGGCGGATGCACTGATCTATTTTGCCGATGAAGTATTTTATGCCGATGAATATGATATGATATTATCGAGGCAGGAGCTGGGTGAGATGGCAAATATGGCAAAAGAGTGTGTTGTAAGAATACTTAAAGAACTTGAGGAGCTTGGAGTTATTGTTTCCGGACCCTCCAGGATCAGGATTACTGATAAAATGAGATTGATACAGATATCGGAGAAAGGTTAAGAGCCGTTTAATAATTAAAGAACCACTCCTTATTAACTAAAAATAAAAACCTGAAAAAAATATGAAGCGATTGAAGTTCCTTATATCTCCTGTTTTCATGGGAGTGCTGTTTGTAATATTCGCCATGTCGATGGCTGTAGCCACATTTATTGAAAATGATTTTGGCTCATCTGCTGCTTATAACATGGTTTATAACTCATGGTGGTTTGAATTGATCCTTCTTTTGCTGTCAGTAAACCTTATAGGACAGCTGATAGTTTTTAAACTTTTTAAAAAGAGCAGGATAACCGGTGCCCTGTTCCACCTGGCATTTATTGTCATGATAATAGGTGCCGGTATAACGCGTTATTTCGGATGGGAGGGTACTGTTCATATCAGGGAAGGACAGACTCAGAATAAATGTTATTCAACCGATAAGTATATTGGATATTCGGTAAAAGACAATGACGGTAAGGTTCTGGCAACGGATCATGTGAAGTATAATATGACCAGTGTATCTGCAGATAACTTCGAAACAAAGATCAATATTAATAACAGGGACTACCAGCTGGTTCTTTCAAAAATCATTCCCAATGCTTCTGAAGTGATAAATGATAATCCCGCCGGGACACCGATGGTATCGCTGATTCTTACCACGGACATGATGTCGCAGGACAATCTGCTTATAAAAAAGGGAGAGAGTAGGAACTATGAAGGTTTGACGTTCAGCTTTGATTCTTCGGAACCGGGGGATGTAAACATATCTGATGAAAACGGCAGGTTTATGATCAGTTCTCCCCTTGATATGGGAGAAATGGGTATGGGTTCGCATGATATTCAGAAAATTGCTCCGGGTGAAAAGGCGGAGATGTCAAGTATGCAGATATTTACTGTTAACAACATTAAGATTATTCCCAAAACACTTACGGAATCGGGACTGGAATCGGCTGTTGCCGTTAATCCTGCCCAGCAACAAACAGGTCAGAATGCATTTATATTTCATATCTACGGGGATAATAATTCCGAAACGGTTTACCTGTGGGACAGAAATTCAGATATGATGGCCTCAGACAGTTGTCTCGTCGACGGGAGAAACGTGGTTATTACTTACGGATCGAAGGTGGCCGTTCTGCCATTCTCGCTCAGGCTGAATGATTTCATTATAGACAGGTATCCGGGTTCAAACAGCCCTTCAGGTTATAAGAGCGATGTTGTTCTTATCGATAAGCAAGCCGGGGTGGAAAAACCATTCGTTATCTTTATGAATAATATTCTGAAATATAAAGGATACCGCTTTTACCAGTCATCATTCGACAGGGATGAAAAAGGTACGATCCTTTCTGTAAATCACGACAGGGCAGGAATGATGGTCACCTACACGGGATATGCACTCCTTTTCCTCTTTATTATCCTGACTCTATTAAATAAGGATACAGTATTCCGTAAAGTGACCTCGGGCTTCTGGCAGTCGAACCTCAGGAAGACAGTAACAGCCCTGGCCTTTATTATGGTTCTCTCAGGATTATCATCTGTAAATGCCCAGAAGCTTGAAATAGGGAAACCGGTTGCTGATGAGTTTGGAAAGGTACTGGTGCAGGACCAGAAAGGCCGTACAAAGCCTCTTTTTACAATGAGTAATGATATTCTCAGGAAAGTGGCAAGGGAGAGTAATTATAAAGGACTTTCTTCCATGCAGGTCTTCCTTGGAATTTATCTCGATTTTAATCACTGGAAAGACGTGCCGCTGATAAGTGTTTCGAGCCGGGAACTCCAGAAAAAAATAGGTATAAAAGGTAAGTATGCATCTTTTTCCGATCTAGTCGACCTTAGCGGTAACGGCACCTATAAAATATCTGCTGATGTTAACAGTGCTTATTCCAAGGCACCGGGAGACAGGAGTAAACTCGATAAGGAAGTAATGAAAGTTGATGAGAGGCTTAATATAGTCTATATGATCTATAAGGGAGATTTTCTAAAACTGTTTCCGCTTAAGGACGGTACCCATAACTGGGGCTCGCCGGAAGATGCTCTCAAACATGCAATAAGCAAAGAGGATTCATTATACCTTTCAAATATAATACCTGTTCTTACAAATGCCCTTGAGACTAATAATATAGCTGATACAAGGGAGGTTACCAATGCTATTACTCAATATCAGAAGAAATTCGCCGGGTATGAGCTCCCTTCTGCATTTAGGACCAATGCAGAGTTGCTTTATTACAGGATGGGTATATTTGAAAAGCTATTCCCCTTCTATGCCACCGTGGGCCTTATAATGCTGATAAGTCTTATAACAATGGTCATCAGGGGAAAGAAAAAGAATTCGCTTCTTATAAAGGCACTCAGCTGGTTGCTTTTCGGTGGATTCCTCTTTCATACCTTTGGTCTCGCATTACGTTGGTATATTGCGGGCCATTCTCCAATGAGTAACGGATACGAATCGATGATATTTATTTCGTGGGTCACTCTGCTGGCAGGATTTATCTTCAGCCGTAAATCGGCTTTTGCATTATCGTCAACAGCGGTACTGGGTTCGATGACCCTGATGGTTGCGCACCTGAGCTTTATGGATCCGGAGATCACCAACCTTGTTCCTGTGTTAAAATCTTACTGGCTTACCCTTCATGTTTCCGTAATAACAGGCAGCTACGGTTTCCTGGGTCTTGGTGCTATTCTTGGCATTATCACTCTCATCCTCATGTCTTTATCCAATCAGAAGAACAGGGAAAGGATATCCGCAACAGTGGATGAGCTTACCGTGATAAACTATAAAACACTTACACTGGGACTTTACTTCCTTACAATAGGGACCTTTCTCGGAGCTGTATGGGCAAATGAATCATGGGGCAGGTACTGGGGATGGGATCCTAAGGAGACATGGTCTCTTATAACTATCATAGCATACAGCCTTGTGATCCATTCCCGTCTTATACCGGGATTAAAAGATGTATATTCTTTCAATCTGTTGTCGCTGTTTGCCTTTTCGACTGTTCTTATGACATACTTTGGTGTGAATTACTACCTGTCGGGAATGCATTCCTATGCAGCCGGTGATCCCATACCTGTACCTTCGTTTGTTTATATTACAATCTTTGTGCTGGCAGCTCTGGCAATAGTTGCTTATTACAGGTATTCGGGATGGAAGAAAAAGGATACTGAAACAAAGAAATAGCATCGATGTTTTCACAGAAAAGCGCCGGGATCGCAAATATCTGAATTTTAATTCATTGCGTGCCCGGCGCTTTTTTTGAGAACTTTGCGGCTGTTTTGATGAACAACCTTTTTCCGGGTGGAAGATGGGGCTCGAACCCACGACCTTCGGAACCACAATCCGACGTTCTAACCTACTGAACTACATCCACCGTATCGGAGTGCAAAATAAGGTCAAAAATTTCTATTTCACAAAATTTTAATTTTATTTTCTCTAACAAGAGCCAATTACTATCTTTGGGCGGTTCAAATATTAATGAACCGGGCAAGTTAATTCTTTTAAAAGGAGCTTGTTATATGTGTGGAGGTTAATTATACCGGTCGGGAATTGAAAAAGATAAAACTAATAGACAACATTTCAGGGCTGCAGCTTTTTCATCTGATGAAGCCTGTTGTCTTTCTTATTATCAGTATAGTATACACAAAAACCCATTATACAAGGGCACAGATAGGGCAATGGGAGATGTTCATGTTCATAGGTGGCCTGGTAACTTTTTTCTGGGTTACCGGAATAATACAATCGTTGCTGCCACTCTACCACAGGAACAGGACATACAGGAAGCTGGGAGACAACCAGAGCGCCAAATCACCGGAGATATTCAATGCATTTCTGCTGCTGAGCTTTTTCAGCCTGCTTGTCTTCTTTATCGGTTTATCCCTTAAAAACAATTTCTCCGTTTTTCATCAATCCGGCAATGTTCCATTTATTAACCTGCTTCTTGTATATATACTATTCAGCAGTCCGGTTTGCCTGATAGAATATATCTACCTCCTGAACAACAGGGCATATCGTATTTTCCAGTACGGCGTTTATACATACACTGCTCAGTTGCTGTTTATTATTATACCCCTGTTCCTTCATAAGGATATTATCTGGTCTATATATGGCATGCTTGCCGTTACAGGTGTCAGGTGGATATGGCTGATCATTTTGCTTAGAAGATATACAGAGATGAAAATCTCCTTTAAATTTATGAAGGAACATCTCTACCTGGGCCTGCCACTCATTCTTACAACACTGATAAGCGGTTCGGCGCAATACACGGATGGAGTAATTGTATCTGCAGTGTTCCGCGACCCGGGTATGTTTGCCTGGTTCAGGTATGGCGCAAAGGAGTTCCCTCTGGTACTGATGCTTGCCAACGGGCTGAGTGCCGCCATGCTGCCGGAGTTTTCGACAAGGCAGAGGATGAAGGAATCATTGGCCAAAATACGTGCAAAATCCAAAAAGCTCATGCATCTGTTGTTCCCCGCAGCAATGGTAATGATGTTGCTTTCGAGATGGATATACCCGAGGATGTTCAATCCTCAGTTTCAGAGGAGTGCCGACGTTTTTCTTATATACAGCCTCCTCATTATACCGCGGCTCGTGTTTCCCCAGACAATATTAGTCGGACGAAAAAAGACGCAGATTACGCTTGTTGCAGCCATTCTTGAACTCATTGTGAATATTCCTCTGAGCCTGTTAATGATAAAATTGAATTACAACATTGTGGGTGTCGCTCTTTCGACATTTATTGTATATCTCATAGGAAAAGGATTTCTTGTGGGTTACCTGTGGTTAAAAATGAAAATCAAGCCCTCCGAATATATACCTGTCAGGGTTTATGTGCTCTATTCTTTCATGGTTACATTGTTGTTTGTATTGATTGACCACAGGATAATCGACATACACTGATGTTATTATAATCCACACAGGGAGGTATACGATTGTATTTCATCCCGGATATCCCGGACGGCCGCAAAGTTCCAAAAATGTGCTTATATTTGCATGAACGAGCATATTGCTGATTTATAGATCAATAATATGTGATTCATTACAAAAAACTGATCATGCGGCTAGTAGAGGTAATTTCAGATAAAGAAAAAAAGGATTTCAGGGATTTTCCCAAAGAGTTATACAGGGGCGATCCTTGTTGGGTGTGTCAGCTTGACGATGAGCTGGAATCGGTTTTTGACCCTTCTAAAAACCCAACATTCAGACATGGAGATGCAAAAAGGTGGATATTGAAGGACAGTAAGGAGAAGACTATTGGAAGAATTGCCGCATTCATCGACAGGATAAGATCGGAAGCTAACAGCCAGGCAACAGGAGGAATAGGCTATTTCGAGGTTATTGAAAGCAGGGAAGCCGCTTTTGCATTATTCGATGCCGCAAGGAACTGGTTAAAATCAAAGGGCATGGAAGCCATGGACGGACCAATTAATTTCGGTGAGAATGATAATAACTGGGGTCTGCTTGTGGAAGGATTCATGCAGCAGGGTTTCGGAATGCCCTACAATAAGAAATACTACAGGACATACTTTGAAGATTACGGGTTCAGAAACTATTTTGAACAGTACTCATATCACCGTGAAGTAAGGAAGGAAACAGGGGAGATAGTGATGTTCCCGGAAAGGATAATGAAGATTGCGGAGTGGCTTTCCAAGCGACAGGGCTATTCGTTCAGACATTTCGAATTCAGCAATAAGGAGAAATTTATAAGCGACATGGTCGAAATTTATAACTCCACGTGGTCGGTTTTCAAAGAGGATTTCACACCGCTCGATCCGGCATTCCTGGAGGAATCGCTTAACAAGGCAAAGGTTATAATAGATGAAGAGCTGATCTGGTTTGCCTATTTTAATGATAAGCCAATATCCTTTTTTATCCTGTTTCCCGACCTGAACCAGATACTAAGGTATTTTAACGGACGCATGAATATCTGGAATATGCTGCGCTTTGCCTATTTCAAGATAACACATAAGATGACAAGGATGAGAGCCGTAGTAGGTGGCGTTCATCCGGCATACCAAAACAGCGGTGTGGAATCGGCTATCTTTTTCCATCTGTACCAGGTCTTTAAAAGGAAACCTTGGTTCCGGGAACTGGAATTGTCATGGGTGGGCGACTTTAATCCCAAGATGATTGCCATATACGAAGCTCTTGGTGCATCTAAAGCCAAAACACACATCACTTACCGGTTTATGATAAACAATAAGCTTCCCTTTGTCAGATATAAGGAGGAGATGGCCGCTTTACAAACAGCCAGGAAGGAAATCGATTAGCTGTCTTATTAATTTGTTATTTATTTTTGTTATTTGAATAATGTTGATTACTTTTGCAAACCCTAATCGGGACGAATTTTTATATAGTATTAAGTATAAAACAACAGAGAAATGAAAAATGGGATTCATCCGGCTAATTACAGGTTTGTAGTATTTCAGGATATGTCAAACGGGCATGCATTTCTTAGCAGATCAACGGCTCCATCAAAAGATACAATAAAGTGGGAAGATGGCAATGAATATCCTCTTATAAAGCTTGAGATATCCAATACTTCTCATCCTTTTTATACAGGTAAAATGAAACTTGTCGACACTGCAGGAAGGGTTGATAAGTTTATGAACCGTTATAAGGATCATGTTAATAAAAGAAAATAATTTATTTTGATAATATGGATCCGGGAGGGTTGTGCTTCGGCATAACCCTCCCTTTTTCATTATGGCATAATCATTGCATTGAGGTCAATCAGCTCATTTGTAAAAATTATATGTAAATTTGGCATGCCTTACAGACAGGCAATTGATGGGAATGCTTCTTTGAAGCTGAAAATGTGGCCGTAAAAGGATCCATATAGGAGTAAAGGACAAATGGAAAAAAAATTCAGGAAAACAATCGGTGAACTGTTAATTCCGGATGTAATTGACGGGGACGGCGACATAATACCAATTATTGCCGATGGTGATGACGGCGAACTTGAGGATATGGAGATACCTGAAAGTATCCCCATACTTTCATTAAGGAATACAGTGCTTTTCCCGGGTGTGGTGCTGCCTATCTCAATCGGTCGTCCTAAATCGGTTCAGCTTATTAAAGAAGCTTACAGGAATGATAAGATTGTAGGGACAGTGGCTCAGAAGGAGCCTGATATTGAAAACCCCGAATTCAAGGATCTCCATTCCATTGGTACGGTAGGGCAGATTGTGAAGCTGCTTGAAATGCCTGACGGATCGACAACAGCAATCATACAGGGACGAAAAAGAATGGCGCTCCGGGAGCTCATGTCGGATGATCCCTATTTTATTGCCAGGGTGAATACTATTCCGGAGGTAAAGCCTGATGCTCTCAGTAAGGATTTTGATGCCATCGTTGGTTCTCTGAAAGATCTGTCTCTTAAGATCATTAAGATAAATCCAAATATAAGTCCGGAGGCATCATTTGCCATTAAGAACATTGAAAACAATACTTACCTCATTAACTTCATATGCTCGAACACCGATATTAAGGTGCAGGATAAGCAAAAGTTACTTGAGATTGACAATATGCGCGACAGGGGTTTTACACTGCTGGAATTCCTTGTTCAGGAGATACAGGTACTTGAGCTTAAGAATGAATTACAGTCGAAGGTAAAGAGCGATCTGGACCAGCAGCAGAGGGAATTCCTTCTTCACCAGCAGATGAAGACCATTCAGAATGAACTGGGTGGTAACCCCGTAGAAAAGGAGATTGAGGAATACAGGAAAAAGGGGGAGGAGAAAAAATGGACCGCAGAGGTGAAAGCTGTTTTTGACAGGGAACTTGACAAATTGCACAGGCTAAATCCGGCTGCAGCTGAATATTCAGTGCAGCTTAATTACATACAGACTCTTCTCGATCTGCCCTGGGGCGAATATACAAGAGATAATCTCGATCTGAAAAACGCACGTATCGTACTAGATAATGACCATTTCGGACTTGATGAAGTAAAAGAAAGGATTCTTGAGCATCTGGCTGTCCTTAAACTGAAAGGTGATCTTAAATCTCCCATACTTTGCCTTTATGGTCCTCCCGGTGTTGGAAAGACCTCACTTGGAAAATCGATTGCCAAGGCGCTTGACAGGAAGTATGTCAGAATGTCACTCGGAGGTCTGCATGACGAAGCAGAGATAAGAGGTCACAGGAAAACCTATATAGGTGCAATGCCCGGAAGGATTATACAGAATATAAAGAGGGCCGGTTCATCGAATCCTGTTTTTATACTTGATGAGATTGATAAGGTTGGTCAGGATTTCAGGGGGGATCCGTCGTCGGCGCTTCTTGAAGTTCTTGATCCGGAACAGAACAGTACCTTCTTCGATAATTTCCTTGAAATGGAATATGATCTTTCCAGAATCATGTTCATCGCGACGGCCAATACCCTCTCCACAATAAGTCCTGCCCTCCGCGACAGGATGGAGATGATAGAGATATCAGGCTACCTTGTGGAAGAGAAGGTTCAGATCGCAAAAAGCCATCTGTTCCCGCGTCAGCTTGAGAATCATGGTGTAAAAGACGACCAGGTCATCCTCGACGATGCTTCCCTTGAAATGGTAATTGAGAAATATACCAGGGAATCGGGAGTAAGGGAGCTTGATAAAAGACTGGCTAAGATAGTAAGGGTAACAGCCAAGAACATAGCTTCAGATACAGAATATGAAAAGCATCTTACACCGGAGACCATAATTGGAATACTTGGTCCGCCCAGATACACAAGGGACATATATTCGGGTAACGACCAGGCCGGAGTAGTTACAGGACTGGCATGGACTGCCGCAGGTGGTGAGATTCTGTTTGTGGAAACAAGTATAAGTAAAGGTTCCGGGAAGCTTACCCTTACGGGTAACCTGGGTGATGTAATGAAAGAATCGGCTGTGATAGCGCTTGAATACCTTAAGGCTAACGCAGAGCTTCTCGATTTGCCCGACAATTTCTCTGAGAAATGGAATATCCATATCCATGTACCCGAGGGTGCCATACCAAAGGATGGCCCGTCGGCAGGCATCACAATGGCAACATCAGTTGCATCGGCTTTTACTCAGCGTAAAGTGAAAAAGTTCCTGGCAATGACAGGTGAAATAACTCTCAGGGGTAAAGTACTTCCGGTAGGTGGTATCAAGGAGAAAATACTGGCAGCCAAGAGAGCCAGTATTAAGGAGATAATCCTTTCCGAAGAAAACAGGAAAGATGTTGAGGATATAAGCGAAATATATATAAGGGGGCTGAAATTTCATTATGTTGAGTCTATTATGGAAGTACTTGACCTTGCCTTGCTAAAGCAAAAGGTCAAAAATCCGAAAAAAATATCATTCGAATGAAAAGAATTGCCGTATTCCCCGGGTCATTTGATCCTTTCACAATCGGTCACGAAGCAATAGTCAGGAGAGCTCTCAATCTTTTTGACACTATTATAATTGCGGTCGGGGCTAATGCTCTTAAGAAGAATTTTTATTCTCTTGAGACCAGGAAAGAGATAATAATCAAAGTGTTCGGAGATGAACCACGTGTTAAAGTTGACCATTACGAAGGACTGACAGTTGATTATTGTCGAAGGAATAATGCAGGATACCTCCTGAGAGGTCTTCGTACAGCTGCGGATTTTGAGTTCGAAAGAGCCATCGGACAGGTAAACAGATCGCTGGACCCGGCAATAGAATCTGTTTTCCTGCTGACAGTCCCGGAGCACAGTCATATCAATTCCACAATTGTACGTGACATTATAAGGAGCGGAGGAGATGCTTCCAGGTTCCTGCCTTCTTCCGTAAATATAAATGATTACAGGGGCCTTGAGGATTAGCCTTTTATCTCAGGATTGAACTATTGATGATGTCCATCAGGGAGAGCCATGCATTACCCTTTATTGCATTAATCTCATCTGGGAAAAGCCAGTGAACTTTTGTGATGCCTTCTTCAACCTGTGGATCAGTAACCATTTCCCCGGAATATTCCATCATGAACCAGTAAGTCTTTTTCAGGTACGAAATTCCTTCCCAGCTGTACGTATGATAGCTTGGAACAAGCTGCTTTATAATATTGTGACCACTTATACCGCATTCCTCACTTACTTCGCGAAGTGCACATTTTTCTGGCTCTTCACCTTCTTCAATGTGGCCTTTCGGAAGATCAAGCCGTCCTTTTTTTTCAATAAAAAGATACCTGCCCGATATGTGCTTTACAAGACCCCCGGCCGCTCCCACCTCCGTGAAATAAATCCGGAAGATTTTCCAGAGATGTTTGATGTCGGTACCGTAGATATTAATAGAATCTATGCTTTTATCTTCCTGAAATTCAGCAATTAACTTATAAAGTACAGCTGTGTCATAGAATTTATGGAATAAGCCGTATTTTTGTAACCTGTCAGGTTCGGGACTTATCGTTATGAATCTGTTCTCAAAATGAACTTTATAACTATCCATATGGAAAATTTTGCAAAAAAAACAGCTGAATATCTTTTACAAATTAAAGCAATAAAATTGCAACCGTCAAATCCTTTTACCTGGGCTTCAGGATGGAAATCACCCATTTATTGTGATAACAGGAAAACTCTTTCCTTTCCCGTTATACGGTCTTTCATCCGCGATTCCTTCGCAGATATGATAAAGGAATTATACCCTGAAGCCGGGCTCGTGGCCGGAGTGGCAACAGGTGCCATTGCCCATGGCGCTCTTGTGGCTGATAAGCTCGGTCTTCCTTTTGTTTATGTACGATCGGGAGTGAAGGAGCATGGTCTGGGCAACAGGATTGAAGGATACTATACAGCTGGACAGAAAACTGTGGTGATCGAAGATCTTATATCAACAGGAGGCAGCAGCCTTGGTGCCGTAAATGCCCTGCGGGAAGCAGGATGCGAGGTGCTGGGTATGGTGGCAATATTTACATACGGTTTCGGAAAAGCAACGGATGCCTTCTCAGATGCCGGTTGTAAACTTGATACTCTTGGAAATTATTCAGAACTTATTGAAGCAGCCCTTAAGACAGGTTATATAGGTCAGGCTGAGGTAGAAACGCTTAAAAACTGGAGGATGGATCCTGCTAACTGGGGCCCAGGTAAATAAACATTATGAGTAAAATGACTGTATTTGAGAGCAGGACAGGAAATCTGTCGTGCAGTCCCCGTGAATTTTATGATTTTGCAGGCGACATAAGGAATTTTGAGAGATTTATTCCGGCGAATACTATTAATGCATGGAATGCTGAAAAAGACTCCTGCAGTTTCAGTGTTTCCATGCTGGGAAAGGTTGTTGTTGCAATCAGCGAAAAGGAAGAGTTTTCCCGGATTGTCTTTAAGGGAACCGCTCTTTCCGACAATAATTTTAACATCAATGTGAATATCGAAGAGAACAGCGATCATATGGCAGCTGTGAAAGTCATCCTTGAGGCTGAGCTTAACCAGATGCTTAAGATGATTGCTTCGGGGCCGATTAATCAATTCCTCGGTATCCTTATTGACGAGATGGAGAAGTTCAGGAAATGGAAGGATATTAGATAATAAAGTCTAATTCCCTGAAGGAATAACCGACTGTCTTTCCTGAGTCCTTCTCAAGGATAATCAGTCCTTCCGGTGTAACAGACAATATCTTCCCCGTAAAATACCCTGTATTGTCGCTATACCTCGACCATTCACCGAAACGGAACAATCTGCCCGTATAATCGTTTCTGATCAGATTGGTGTCGCCGGCAATGAGTTGCTTGTATCTCCTGTCAAGGTCGGAAAGGACCTGTTCAAGACATTTGTTAAGGTTATATTCTTTCCCTGTAATCATTTTAAGTGAAACTGGGTTTGGTGCGCCACTGGTTAAAATCACCTGGGTAATATTAACTCCTATTCCTGCTATAGAATAATCTGTCATATTCTCCATAACGGAGTTTTCGATCAGAATACCTGCAATTTTGTCATTCCCAACATATATATCGTTAGGCCATTTGATGGCTGCAGAATCCGTAAACCTGTCTGCAAAATCACAGATTCCAAGGGAAATTATCATTGATATAAGGAATTGTTTTTCGGCCGTGATTCCGGTTGGTCGAAGTAAAATACTGAATAGCAGGTTCTTGCCGCCTTCGCTCTCCCACGTATTCCCTGCCTGTCCCCGTCCGCCTGTCTGAAAAGCGGTTGTTACAACAGTTCCTTCAGGCAGTTCCTGACTCTTTATAAGGGCAGACAAGTGGGTATTGGAGGATGTCAGTTTAGGGACTGATATAATATTTGAGCCTATTATCATGGTTCATAAATTATTACAAAGACAGTTATTCTTTTTTACAATTGTTTTTTCTTTGCAGGTAAAGTTGGCATTGAAATTGCAAAAGTAACTTTAAGTAACATAAAATACAGAGAAAATTGATACTTTTGCGACTTAATAACAAACTGATAAACAGTAATGAAGAAAAAAACTGAAGGAGATGACAT
>JBJKPQ010000083.1:0-16821 GCA_046706305.1 Bacteroidales bacterium | reverse complement strand
GGATAAGAAATTTATTTACGACCTCAGGTCAAGCGGGAGGACACTTGACAAACCCGGACTTTTCTTCCGGGGTAACTTTGTTGTGCCTCGCCCCATTGATACCTTCTTTGATATGTCCGGTTATACTAAAGGAATTGTATGGGTTAACGGGCATAACCTTGGACGTTTCTGGAATATTGGTCCGCAAAAAAGACTTTATTGCCCTGCTCAGTGGTTACGGACAGGCATGAACGAAATCATGGTCTTTGACCTGCACACTATGGCTCCTAAAAAGGTTCAGGGCATGGAGTCTATGGAGTGATATCAAAGAGCCTGCAAATATGCCTGTGGAAAATATTGGAATAAACATTATTGCCTATACTATCCCTTTCAGATTCAAGTAAACTGCTAAATTCTGTTTTTCTTTCTGCTGCAAGCTTATATGCTATATGCATTAACTGCCTCATTCCGCTGTTATACAGCTTGTTGTCCGGTTCGTGTCTTAGTGCTTCCGCAAATTGTTTTCCGTCCATTCCTTTAATATCAGAAGGTCCTGGCAACATTGTAACTTTTATGTCAGTTACATCCGCATATGGTGCAGATAATTCTTCAATCCTGACAAGGGATTTCAAATATATGTCCCGTACAAATTCAAATCCTTTACCACCCGATTCTGCCAGGCCGATTACTTCTTCAAGCCAGGTTGTTCCGGCAGTCTTTATATGTATTCCCTTGTCATATTTTCTTAGTAGCCTGCCTATCACAGGATAAATAGAAAATTTATCTGATCCGGAATGCACACTGATTTTAAGGTTTCCCGGAAGATTAAACATATTGACAGCATGGTCTGTCATTAAAAGGTCAGCTTCAAATTCCCTTTCAAAATTAAGGATATCGCCTTCGTAATCGACACCCTTATTAAACCGACCGGAGAATTTTGGAGCTATGGTTTGAAGCGGAATGCCTTTTGCTGCCAGCATTTGAAGTATAAAAAACAGTTCGGCAGGAGACTGTGCTACATGTACCTCGTCCATGGATATCTCGGTAATAAAATTACCCCTGCCTTTGACCTTTTCAATTTTATTATAAATGCTAAATGCCATTTCAGCAGCAAACAGGTAATTTTCAGCAGTTTTGCGTATGTGATTTTCCGAGATGTCAGATTTCCTTATATCCGGTAAGCCGTCAACATAGCTGAGAGCATCCTTAATAAAACTGTTTATTTTTGTCTCTTCTGCTTTTTTCCCTATATACGATGAGACATCTATAGTGAAATAATCAGAGCTATCAATAAAGCTGTCAACATTATCATAATTTACATGATCCGCATCTACAAAATATGGCTTTGAAAAGCCTGCCCGTTTAGTTGCCGATTCTGCTTCATACCTTACTTCCCGCGGTGATGTTCCGGTTATAATATGTTCCCTGTGCGATTTATTCCATACCGGAGTTATATCAAAACCATATTTTGAGGCTTCAATTGCAGCCTTTAGTAGTGCATCACCCTCCCGAGCGAATCTGTCTCCTATGCCAAAAGAATACTTACCAATAATTTTCATTCCGGTGCTTTAACATCATGTTACTGTTATTTTCCTTCCTTTTCCGTAAAGAAATCAACATTCTCTGAAGTTATAATATCAACAGGAAGGTATTCCATTCTTTCCGGAACCTTTTTGAGTGAAATAAAGTCAAATAATTTCTTTATTCCCTTATATGCCTGTTCTTCAGGGCGTTGTCCGATAAGAAATCGTGTGATCCCTGATTTAAGGTATTTAACATTTTCATCAAGCAGATCATAGCCGGTAATGTTGACCGATCCGGCCCCCTTATCTTCCAGGTATCCGGCAATGAGATATGACCTTGACCCGCTCACAAAGACAGAGCCTATGCCTGGATTCTCCGTGAAGGTTCTGTCCATAATTACCTTTATAGTCTCTGAGGAGATATCGGGGATATTGATGTTAAGTTTTTTACCTGTATTTCTGCCTGAGTTCCGGAGATATTCAAAGAAACCTGTTGTTCTTTTATCGAGATGGTGAACATTTTTTATGTTTCTTGTAATACTTACTGCCAGAATATCCCTGTCGGGAGGTGTTACTATATCAGTAAGCTGCCCGGCAACTCTTCCGCTGCGGAAAACATCCTCACCAATGTAGGCCAGAAAATGTGCATTTTCGATATAACCGTCAATGAAAACAAAAGGAATGGATCTGTCCTCAAGAGAGGAACAGAACTGAAGAGATTCCGATTTAAAGATGGGTGCCAGCAAAACTCCGTCAGGTTCCATTTTAATTACTTCACCGGCCTTTTCCTGGAAATCATTTTCATTTTCCATATTGAAATTTACCATGCTCAGGTTCAACTCAAACGGTTCAAGTTCTTTGAGGGCCTTAATAATGCCATAAGGATGCTTTAGCCAGTATGAATTTGTACCTGATGGTTCCGGCAGGAGAGAAACAAGATGAAAACTCTTCTTTGATTTAAGCACCCGGGCAATCAGGTTTGGGGAATAGTTCGTATTCCTGAGGATTTCCTCTATCTTTTGCTTCGTGCTTTCCGCCACCTCACCGCGGTTATGAATAACCCTGTCAACTGTTCCTATTGAGACACCTGCAAGATCAGCGATGTCTTTAAGCCTTATTTTCCTTGGAGTATGATTCACAAAATATGAATTTGACTGGCGACAATTTTTTAAAGTACTACTTTTTTCTTTGAAGGTGCTATTACGAACATTATTATCCACGCAAGTATATAGGCACATGCGGCTATTGAAAACATTATTGTATAGCCTGTTTCTATATGCCCGGCATCTTTATAATATTCAAGAATATTACCTGCAAAAATTGATACAAATGCACCTCCAAGTGCTCCGGCCATTCCCCCGATACCGGTAACTGAACTTACGGCCTTCTTGGGAAAGGTATCGGATACTGTGGTGAAAATATTTGCCGACCATGCCTGGTGCGAAGAAGCAGCCAGGCTGATTAGTCCCACGGCTCCCCATGTACTCATCCCGTGAGATTGAGCAAGAAAGATAGGCACAACCAGAAGCGCAAAAATGAGCATTGTGTATTTTCTCGCCCTGTATGGGTCGAGGCCTTGCCGAATCATATATGATGACAGCCAGCCTCCGGCAATGCTTCCAATTGTTGTGGAAGTATAAATTACAACAAGTGGTAATCCAAATGAGGATATATTCAGTCCTGCGCCTCTGACTTCCGCAAGCCAACCGGGAATCCAGAAGAGATAGAACCACCAGATCGGATCAGTAAGGCCTTTGCCAATAAAAAAGATCCATGTCTGCCGGAATTTAAGGAGAGTAAGCCATGAGACAGGTTTTGTATCCTCTTCAGCTTTCTCCACATCACTCTTAATATATTGTAACTCATTCTCAGTAAGCTTCTTTTGTTTTTCCGGTATCTCATAGAAAAGAAACCATAGTATTATCCAGATAAAGCCCAGGGCACCTGTTATGATAAATGCTGCCTGCCATCCCAGAGAAACAGCGATTGCTGGAACTGCGAGAGGTGCTATAATTGCGCCTACATTGGTTCCGGAATTAAAGATCCCTGTAGCAAGGGCTCTTTCTTTTTTGGGAAACCATTCTGCCACGGTTTTAATAGCAGCGGGAAAGTTACCCGATTCACTCAGACCAAGCATTCCTCGCCAGAATCCGAAACCGAAACCTCCTTTGGCAAGGGCATGGCCCATAGCCGCAATACTCCATAGCAGTACTGAAATACCATAACCTATTTTTGTGCCGAATTTATCGATTAAACGTCCGGCCAGCAGCATGCCGAATGCATAGAATAACTGGAATGCAGTAATTATATAACCATAATCTGCTTCTCCGATGTGAAGATCGCTTTCCAGCACAGGTTTAAGAATCCCTATTACCTGCCTGTCGAGATAGTTAACTGTCGTTGCAAAGAATATTAATGCGCATACTGTCCACCTGTATGCTCCTGTCTTTTGTTTTAAAGTCATATTGAATTACGGGATAAGGGTTATACATTATATGTTGTTGATGCCGTCGTTCCCCCTCTTCCTGTCCAGTTGGTATGGAAGAATTCACCCCTGGGCCTGTCAATCCTCTCATAGGTATGAGCACCGAAATAATCGCGTTGTGCCTGTAACAGGTTAGCAGGTAGTTTTTCGCAGCGGTATCCGTCGAAATAGCTAAGAGCTGACGAAATAGCCGGAACCGGAATACCTTTTATAGCAGCTGTTGCCACAATGATCCTCCAGCCTTCCTGCGATTTTTCTACCACCTCTTTAAAGAAGGGATCCAGGAGAAGGTTTGTCAAAGCGGGATTGATGTCGAAAGCTTCTTTTATTTTACCCAGGAAAGCTGATCTTATTATACAGCCGCCTCTCCACATCAATGCTATGCCCCCGTAGTTTAGTTTCCATCCGTATTCCTGTGCAGCAGCCATCATCAATGCATATCCCTGAGTATAGGATACAATTTTTGAAGCATACACAGCGTCATGCAGGTCATTCAGGAACTTATCGCGATGACCCTTAAAATCTGTTGCAGGGCCTTTCAGTATTTTTGATGCCTCCACTCTTTCATCTTTAATGGCAGAGAGACACCTTGAGAAAACAGCTTCACCAATTAGTGTAAGGGGTATGCCAAGATCCAGTGCTGCTATGCCTGTCCATTTACCTGTCCCTTTTTGACCGGCAGTGTCGAGTATTTTGTCAACAAGGGGTTTGCCGTCTGTATCTTTAAATGCCATTATATCACTTGTTATCTCAATAAGGTAACTATTGAGTTCCCCCTTGTTCCATTCTTTAAAAACACTGTGAATCTCATCAGAATCCATATGAAGTAGATCGCGCATTATTTGGTATGCCTCCGTGATGAGTTGCATATCACCATATTCAATCCCGTTGTGTACCATTTTGACGAAATGACCGGCCCCGTTTTCACCTACCCAGTCACAACAGGGCGATCCGTCTTCAACTTTAGCGGCAATGGCTTGAAAAACAGGTTTTACAAGCGGCCATGCTTGTTTCGAACCGCCTGGCATAATGGAGGGACCCAGCAAGGCGCCCTCTTCACCACCCGAGACACCTGTTCCTATGTAAAGAAGACCTTTGCTTTCAACGTATTTTGTACGCCTGTTTGTATCGGGATAATGTGTATTGCCACCGTCAATTATTATATCACCTGGTTCAAGAAGTGGAAGCAGTATCTCGATCATCTCATCAACAGCCTCACCAGCTTTGATCATCATCATTACTTTCCTTGGCCTTTCAAGAGAAGCAATGAGTTCTTCTATTGAATGTGTGCCAACAATGTTTTTGCCTTTTGCCCTGCCGGCAATGAAATTGTCTACTTTGGTTGTATGCCTGTTAAAAACGGATACCCGGAAGCCTTTACTCTCCATGTTGAGTACCAGGTTTTCACCCATGACAGCCAATCCAATCAGTCCTATATCAGATAACTCTTTCATAATAACTGGTTTATTTTGATTTATATTATTCGTTCTCCCGTAGATAAATGTAATCTTGTTTACCTGTTTAATCTTTAAATATACTAATTACAGCTTTTTACTCCCGGGTTGTCTGCGATTTACATTCTCTGATTTTATCCCAGCATGGATTACAAATTCGTGCTAACTATAATATCTGCCGTGTACCATATAACTCACACCTGACATCGCACACCGATTACCCTGTACTGGACGTCTTACCTCTTGCGCCCTTTATAATATTCCGCAACAATCTCATCCATCACCATGGCTGTCCGGGCAGCTGTTATGCCGGTACTTGGCGATTCACCATTACCATGAAGGGACTGTACTATCATGTTAATCAGGTTTTGCTGAACATGTTCCGGACGATGGTTGATAAACTCTGATGTGCCGGCAGCATTTCTTAAAACTATCGGTATGTAGCTGAAGCTCGAAAAGCTTATTGATCCCTTTTCACCAATTATTTCAATTGAATCCCGACTGCTTTCGTGCGATGCATTGAAGCACCATGTGCCTGTGCCAATAACGTCATCATCCATCTGGAACTCTGTTGTTACAAAATCTTCAGCATCGTAAAGCCCTCCCTGGTTCATCACAATGGATTTCACATTTCTTACCGGTCCGAAAACATAGTCGAGCCAGTCGAGAGTATGGCATCCCAGGTCAAAAAAATGACCACCTCCGGCCAGGGCCGGATCAACTCTCCACGGGAGTCTGCCTTCCGTCTCATCCTTTGAAGGCGATTTGAAAAGCTGTAACTGGACAAAGCGTACTTTACCAATGCTGCCTTTCTCAATAAGGTCCTTTACCATCAGGAATCCGGGTAATGCACGACGGTAATATGCCACAAAAACAGGGATATTGTGTTTTTCTGCCTCCCTGTTTATCCGGTTGCATTCAGCATGACTAACAGCCATCGGTTTTTCTATATAGACAGGTTTACCGGCCTTTATCGAAGCAATGGCATATTCAGCATGGCTACCCGGCGGAGTTGCCACATAAACTGCATCTATCTCACTGTCATTGATAAGTTCATGTGCATCAGAATATACCTTTGGTACTTTATGCCTGCGGGCATAGTCTTCAGCCATTTCCCTGTTTCTTCGCATAACGGCAACCAGCCTTGAATCTTTTACCTTATTGAAGGCAGGTCCGCTTTTTACTTCAGTAACATTACCACATCCTATTATT
The DNA here is from genome assembly GCA_046706305.1 of Bacteroidales bacterium. Classification (GTDB taxonomy): domain Bacteria; phylum Bacteroidota; class Bacteroidia; order Bacteroidales; family VadinHA17; genus LD21. The sequence continues at coordinate 10,168 of JBJKPQ010000083.1, read as the reverse complement.
CCCCAGTTTATCATATTTGATTTTTTTGGTTATCTGTTATTTAATCTTTCATTGGTCGACCAGAGGCCCATGGCAGGATTTGAAATATAAAAAATATCCTCGCCGTCATTCAGTTTATTAAATCCTTCCTTAAGCAGGGCCGGGTTGTATTTTTTCAACATATCGTCAGGATCGTGATATCTGAACCCGGCCTGTTCAATTTCATCTCTTGTAAGGTGTCCCGGACAATAGGTAATAAGGAACCTTCCTTCTGCGCTGCCGTGAATAAGATGGGCGGCTGCTCCAAGATTATTTTGCAGGTCACTGTTGGTTTTGAGCGATTTCAATGTGGCTTCTGTTCCCCTGTAGCCATATTTTCTTATCAGATTATCTATCTCTGCATCCTCTCCGAACTCCTTAACGCCCGGTGCCAAAACAATTAGTTCGCCCCCGGTTTCCATTGCCATCCTGGTCCGGTATATGCTTTTATTACCGAGCCATGTGCTTTTATACTCACCCGGATTAAGATAAACAACCACTTTGTGCAGGGGGTTCGGTACAACAGTAAAATTAACCCTCAACGAAAGATCGGAAGCTTCGCGGAAGACCTCTTCATCATCTCCAATAAACAAACCCATAATGCCCGTATTGCCCGAATCATCCGATCCTACAACAGTCAGCACGTAGACAAGGGGAAGGTGGCTTATAAATTCAGATGATGCGTAATTCAAAAGGTCCCTCACAGGATTGGAAGCTTTCCCCATTATTTTTTCAATGCCATAAACAGCCCCTATGAAATGACTTTTGTTAATACCTTCACTTCCTCCTGTTCCAATGAATATGTTTTTATTATAATTAGCCATTCCTATTACTTCATGAGGCACAACCTGCCCTACAGAGAGTATGAGGTCATGCCCCCCGTTAAGTATGAGCCTGTTCAGCTGCGCAGGCCATGAATAATCAACCAGCCCCCCTGTTAATTCCGAAACCACGTCACCTGGTATTGTTCCTGCAGTCACAACATCTTTTCTCCAGTCATGTATCCTGAATATTTCTTTAGGAATGCCTTTGTACATTTCCGAGATTTCAGTTGCCGTCATTGGTGAATGTGTGCCCAGAGCGGGAAGTATATCCGTAACAGCTTTATTATAATATTTATATATCAGACCTGAAATATATCCGGCTCCCGAGTGAAACCTTGTAAAATCGGGAGGGACAATAAGGATCTTTTTTTTTGAACCCAGCTTGTCCAGAGCCAGATTAAGCCCATCGTTTATCTCTTCATTATTAAGGAGAGCATGTTCATTTCCCGACTTAAAATAGATCATTTTTAAAATTTGTTTTGACTTTATTTTACGTTTTTGCTACATTTTATAGTTCCCTCTGCATTCTTTCTTTGCAAAAACTCCTTCAATCTACTTCTTTCCAGTGAGGATGAGCAGGAAGGTATGATTCAAACTCACTTATTAGGTCTTCCTCATATTTCCCTTTGAAACTCCCGTTAAAAAACCTGTCAAGTCCTTCAGTGCAGAGTCTTTCCCACGAGGCTTCCTCATTACCCGGATTGACTGGGAAGAAAAGTACACCGTTGGATTTTGCCGCTTTAAGATCTCCGGGAGCATCACCTATCATAAGGATCCTGTCGTCGCGATATTTACCTTTTGCAGCATATTTTAAATGTTCAGTTTTTGTTCCGTATTCCTGTCCTGCGATTAGTTTTACATAACTGTCAATTTTGTTTTCCGTCCATTCACGTTTCAGTGCTTCACAGGGTGTCTGTGAAACAACCATGGCGTCAGCCATGGTTTTCATCTTGTCGAGGCTTTCACGTACAAAAGGAAAAGGAGAAATGCCCGAAACCATTTCTGCTATATCTTCGTTCACTTTCAGCGACCACTCAAGAGTTGTATCAATAAAGTGATCATTAACTTCGGAAGCATATTTTTTAAGTGCAGGGTTTCCCAGCTTCGATTCTTTATCGGTCCAGATTTTAAGCGGTTCCGGTGATGGAACACTGAAATTTCTTGCTTTAATCTCGGGTCGCCGTTCCAGTAGTTTCAATGTTTCTGTTACTGCTAGAAAGCGGTTACAACCCCTTGATTTTGAATACAGGTTGACGAACTCCCATGTTTCCCTGGCATATTTTGATACGGGCTGCATGCCAAAAAACCTGATGAAATTCGGACAGAAACATTCTTTTTGTTTTATCTCCATTGTATCAAAAGCACACCCGTCGGAATCAATTCCTATGAAAAAATCTTTTTCTGGTTTGAGCTCTAATAGTTGAAAATGTGGATCCATAGTAATTTTTTTATCCCTTTATCTTTGCAATTCTTTTTGAAAGTCTTTTATTTCCAGTGTTGTTAATTACCTGTATGCCTGAGGTATATATTCGCTGAGTTTCTTTTCGGCAAATTTCATTTCAAATTGTGTAAATCTCTGACGCCCGTTTATAACAGGAACTGATGGCCAGTCTTCGCCTATCAAAGGCCTGACATATGCCAGGAAGCCATCGGTTACATCGTACCTGGATGGTGCTATCCATTTCTCGGGGAATGTTCTTTCAGAGAGAGCTACTTTCTCAAGAGGCACTTTATCATACTTTACATTATAGATAAAACCTGGTTCTCTGAGTATGGTGGCCATCCATCCGCTGCCCTCATTAAGAGCTATTTCAACTGCTTTTTGTCCTACTTTATAAGCTTCGTCAAGATCTGTTACGGATGCATATGCGGTGGTGTGACGCTGATCTGTGCCCATTACCTGTCCTCTGGCGGCTCCCCGTGCTTTCAGTCCTTTTTCGTTGAGATAGTTAACAACGACCTGGAATACCGGGTTACGGCTGGAGCCAAATGACGTATGCCCGAAAGCGTCTTTCAGTTCGCCTGTTACTCCGGCATCAAAACCTTCGCTGATTACAACTATGCACCTGCCATCCTTCTTCAGCTGGCTGTTTACATTATCAGCCAGTTGTTCCAGGTGAACTTTTGATTCTGCCATGTAAATTTGCAGAGGCATTTTTCTCTCCGGATCAGCCAGTCTTGATGCTGCAGGAATATATCCGATTTTTCTACCCATGGCCTGTATCACAAGCACAGGATCGGAAGGAGAGGAGCCCATATTTTCTTCATTGGCATTCTGAATAACGTGCGACCAGTATCTTGCCACGCTACCGTAACCCGGCGTGTGGTCAATAAGCCGGAAGTCATTGTCGCCGATGTCGTTGTCGATTGTCTTTGGAACACCCACGGTAATAAGGTCCATGCCTCTTTTTCGGGCTATTTCGCTCACCTTAAATGCGGTATGCTGTGAATCGTTACCTCCTGTATAGAAGAAGTAACCTATATTATGAGATTCAAAGACTTTTATTATCCTGTCGAAATCCTCAGACTGGCTGTCTTTCAGCTTATATCTGCATGTACCAATACTTCCGGCTGCCGGTGTGTTTCTGAGAAGAGCAGTCTCTTCTTCTTTCTGGCATGAAAGATCGAGTAAATCCTCCTTAAGAACTCCTTCTATGCCATGCCAGCCACCATAAATTCGACCAAACCTGTCGGGAAACAAGCGGCAGGCTTCTATTATTCCTCTCAATGAACTGTTGATAACCGGTGATGGACCTCCGGATTGTGCTACTAAAACATTTTTTGCCATATTATTATAATTGATCAATTTTACTGGTAGTGTCTGGTTGTTTTAACCTGCTGCCTACTACCTACTACCTACTGCTATTTTACCCACCCCTAACCCCTCCAGGGAGGGGAATACTACATACTACCTGCTACCTACACTCCCGAATATGCACTGAATCCTCCGTCGACTGGTATTACAACTCCGGTAACAAATGCTGAGAGGTCGGATGCCAGGTACAAAAGAGTGCCAGTCATCTCCTCCGGTGTTCCATAGCGTTCTACCGGTGTGCTTCCAAGAATTTTTTTTGCCCTTGGAGTAGGCTCTCCCGACATCTCATCCGTTAAAAGAAACCTGTTCTGGTTTGTCAGCAGAAACCCGGGGGCAATTGCATTGACCCTTATTCCTGTCATTGCAAAATGAACGGCCAACCACTGTGTAAAATTATTAATGGCGGCCTTGGCAGCAGAATATGCGGGGATTTTCGTAAGGGGCCTGTAAGAATTCATTGATGATATGTTTATAATAACACCTTTACCCTCTTTCACCATCTGTTCACTAAAAACCATGGTAGGTATTAGTGTGCCCTTAAAATTTAAATCAAAGACTCTGTCAAAACCCGATGCAGAAAGTCCGAAAAAAGTATCTGCAGGGCTGTCCTCAGATGTCATTTTCTCAACCTTTGTGGTGGCTTCAGGTGAGTTTCCTCCTGCTCCGTTTACAAGAATATCAATATGCCCGAATTTATCCATTATCTTTTTATGAGCTTCTATTAGAGATTCTTTATCGAGCACATCAGCAACCATGCTTAATGATTCTGTATGAAACTCATTAATAATCTCAGTAGCTACCTGCCTTGCCCTGTTATCATTATGGTCGAGTATAACAGTTTTAACACCCTGTGCGGCAAGCGCTTTGGCCATAGTGGAGCATATAGTCCCGGCGCCTCCAGTAATCACGGCAACCTTTCCATTGAGATTCATACCATTCATTTCAAGATTATGTTTTATTTATTAAAGCCGAAATAATCCCTTGCATTACCGTAAGAGATGTCTTCTACCATTTTGCCAAGAAGTTCTTCGTCATCCGGAATGAGCCTTTTTTCAACCTGCTGCCCCAGCCAGTTACATAATATTCTCCTGAAATATTCATGGCGTGGAAAAGAAAGGAAACTTCTTGAATCTGTTACCATACCTACAAACCACCTTAATGATCCAAGAGATGCCAGGTCGGTAATATGTTTCTCTATTCCGCTATTCTGATCGAGGAACCACCATGCTGATCCGTATTGTACCTTTGACTTTATGGTTCCGTCGTTGAAGTTCCCTGCCATTGTTATTATCATCTCATTATCGCCGGGATTAAGGTTATAAAGGATTGTCCTGGTCAGCCTGTTTTCCCTGTCTAGTGCATTAAGAAAACGTGATATCCTGACCGGATCAAGATTTTTGCCTATAGAATCCCAGCCGGTATCCGGTCCCATTGCATTAAACATCCTTTCATTGTTATTGCGCAGGGCTCCTGCATGGAACTGCTGGGTCCATCCTCTCCGGTGATTCATCCTGCACAGTTCAAGCATTATGGCGGTTATATATTTTTCTTTTTCTTCGGAGGACAAGCTGTTGCCTTTTATTAGCTTGCCGAATATTTGTTCAGTCTCATTAAGTGTGTATTCAGCAAAATAGAACCTGTCAATACCATGATCAGATATTCTGCAACCATTTTCATGGAAGTAACTGTGCCTGTTGTCAAGTGCTTCCAGTAGTCTTCTGAAGTTGCTTATTTCGCTGTTTGTTGCTTCCTCAAGCCTTTTGACATATTGCCTGAAGTTTTCCGGATTGTCAGTCTTGATAATATTATCGGGTCTGAAAGTAGGGAGAACCTTTATTTCAAAAGTGCCTTTTAGTTTCCTGTGGTGTTCAAGGTTGTCAGCAGGGTCATCTGTAGTACAAATGACCTCGGCCTTCATCTTTTTCAACAGAGATCTTGTACTGAATCCTGCAGTGGAAAGTTTCTCTGAAGAATACCTGTATATCCTTTCTGCGGTAGCCTGCGATAATAACTTGGTTATATCGAAATACCTTGTAAGCTCCAGGTGAGTCCAGTGATACAAGGGATTTCCGATCGTGGCAGGTACTGTTTCTGCCCACTTCATAAATTTCCCTTCATCATCGGCATCTCCTGTTATAAAACTTTCGTCAACCCCGTTTGCCCTCATTGCCCGCCACTTATAATGATCTCCTTCAAGCCAGGCCCTGGTCAGGTTATCGAATTTCCTGTCCTCTGCTATCATAGCCGGTGAAAGGTGACAGTGAAAGTCTATAACAGGCTGATTTGATGCATATTTATGATAAAGACGTTCGGCTGTCCTGTTCTGCAGCAGGAAGTTTTCATGTATAAACTGCTTCATAGCTCCGGAGCGATTGAGAATATGATTTTTTTTTAATATAATTGTATCGTTAACGATCACGAAAATATGAAATTCGTGACTAATTTCAAAGTAGGAGAAGAACCTTAACACATATAAATATAATCAGTAATTATTAAATATTATTTTGAATTATTATAGAATTATATTTTTTAATAACTTCAGTCTCAACAGTAAATGAAATTAATATGAACCTGAAAAATGCTACAACACCGGTGCTGGCCATTCTGTTCTGTGGAATCATGAATGTAAACGCCCAGTCTGCATCCAATTTTAAAAGTGACATTGACAGAAAGGATGTTACAACTGTATTGAAAGCTGTTGCCGACCGGCAGATTAGCCAGCCACTGGAACATGAACCTGCTGACTGGACAAATGCCGCTTTATATGCAGGAATGGCTGAATGGGCTTCCGTTGCCGGTACGGATAAATACTATGAATGGCTTAAAGATATTGCTGATAAATGTTCCTGGGATTATTTCCGGCACGACAATCCGTTAAGGAGATATCATGCCGATGATTATTGTATCGGGCAGGTTTATATTGAACTGTACCGCAAATACGGCAAGGCATACATGCTTAAGCCAATGAAAACATATCTGAATGATATACTTAAAGATCCTCCAAAAGGAGACCTGGAATTTATTAATACCGATAAACACTGGTCAACAGAGAGATGGTCGTGGTGCGATGCACTTTTTATGGGACCTACAGTTTGGGCAAAGATGGCTGCCGTAACAGGAAAGCAGAAGTACCTCGATTTTATGTACACCGAGTATAAAGCTACAACTGATTACCTATATGACAGTAATGAACACCTGTATTTCCGTGATTCCAATTATTTCAATAAAAAAGAGGCCAATGGTCAGAAAGTCTTCTGGGGCAGGGGTAATGGCTGGGTATTTGCCGGACTGCCTGTAATTATAAGGGAGTTGCCTGATAATTACCAACATAAGGAGTATTTTGTTGATCTCTTTAAAGAGATGGCCGAACGCTTAAAATCGCTTCAAACCAATGATGGTTCATGGCATGCCAGTCTTCTCGACCCGGAAAGCTACCCTAATCCGGAAATGAGTGCAACTGCATTCTTTGTTTTTGGTATGGCATGGGGAGTTGCTAACGGGTACCTTGATAAGGATGTTTATCTGCCTGTGGTTGAGCGCGGATGGAAATCAATGGTGGCATCTGTGTGGCCTGATGGTAAAGTCGGTTTTATCCAGCCCATAGGTGCTGATCCTAAAAGTGTTACACGTGAGATGACCGAGGTATATGGAGTGGGCGGATTCCTTATGGCCGGAACTGAAATATTAAGACTGATTGAGAAGGGGATAATATGATTTTGTGTGATGCCGGGAAATGAGTTTAGAGGATTTTAACTCCTGGGATAAAAAATGATAAATTTATGGAACAAATAAAAGCTAATCTGGTATGATGAAATTATTTGTTTTAGTTTAAAAGCTTTAGATTATGAAAATGGAAATAAGATATGCAGTTCATCCGGATGACTTCAAAACATACGGTACCGAAAAGCTTCGCAGGGAATTCCTGATTGAAAATATATTCCTTCCCGATGAAATATTCATGGTTTACTCTCTTTACGACCGTTTTATCGCAGGAGGAGCTATGCCTGTTAATAATTCTCTGAAGCTTGAGGCAACATCTGAGCTTAAGTCGGATTATTTTCTTGAGAGAAGGGAGATGGGAATTATTAATACAGGTGGTGACGCAATTATTGAAGCAGGAGATAAGCAATATAAACTCGGATTTAAGGAGGCTCTCTACCTTGGTATGGGGACAAAGAGCGTAATATTCAAATCTGTATCGTCTCACAAACCGGCAAAACTTTATATTAATTCCGCTCCTGCACATCATGTGTATCCTTCAGCTAAAGTTACTTTAAAGGAAGCAGAAGTAAATACTCTTGGCAGTCCGGGAACCTCTAATCACAGAGTTGTTAATAAGCTTATAGTAAATGGTATTATTGAAACATGCCAGCTGCAAATGGGAATGACAGAACTGAAAGAGGGTAGTGTTTGGAATACTATGCCTGTTCATACCCATAACAGGAGGATGGAGACATATTTTTATTTTGAGGTTCCGGAGAAACAGGCTATATGTCATTTTATGGGTGAGCCCGACGAGACGCGTCATTTATGGATGAAGAATGATCAGGCTGTTCTTTCTCCTTCATGGAGCATTCACAGTGCTGCAGGAACATCAAGCTATACCTTTATTTGGGGTATGGCAGGGGAGAATCTCGACTATGGCGATATGGATATAAGACATCCTGATACTCTTAAATAAAATATTATAAACATGAATGATTTATTTAACCTGAAAGATAAGGTTGCCCTGGTGACAGGAGGGACACAGGGAATAGGGTTTGCAATAGCATTATTGCTGGCAAAGGCAGGTGCAAAGGTGTGCATTAACGGGCGTAATGAAGGCAAGCTTGCTGAGTGCAGAGAAAAATTCAGCAGCGAGGGATTGAATGTATATACATTCAGGTTCGATGTCACAGATGAGGCCGATGTGGATCGTGGCATCTCCTCCATCGAAAAAAATGTCGGGCCTGTGGATATCCTTGTCAATAATGCAGGCATTATAAAAAGGGTTCCTTTAAGAGAATTGGACCTGGCTGATTTTAAGCAGGTTGTTGATACGGATCTGGTGGCCCCTTTTATTGTTTCCAAAAGAGTGTCGGGAAATATGATTGAAAAGCGAAGTGGAAAGATTATAAATATCTGCTCTATGATGAGCGAATATGGCAGGAACAGTGTGGCTGCCTATGCTTCCGCGAAGGGAGGTCTAAAGCTTCTCACAAAAAACATGACATGTGAATGGGCCAAATACAATATCCAGGTAAACGGAATTGGTCCGGGTTATATCGCCACCGAACTAACGGCTTCACTGCGTGAGGAAGGAAATCCTTTCAACGATCTGGTTATGACAAGGACTCCGGCAGGAAGATGGGGTACACCTCAGGAGGTGGCAAATGCAGCCTTATTTCTTGCATCAGGAGCAAGCGATTATGTCAACGGTCATATACTGTATGTCGATGGTGGAATCCTTGCTAATTTCGGGTATGTTAAAGGAGAAAACGAACTCTGAGAAAAAATATTTCACTACCGGTTTTCTTCATCATCTCCCTCATTTTCATCCTTTTTCTTCCTCTCAGGGTTATCAGGGTGATCATCTGCATAAGGTTTTGCATATAGATCCTCTACCCTGAGAACCGGTTCTTCATTTACAGGTTCAATAACTACAGCCTGTTCATTCTCAGCTGCCCTGCCATTGAAATAAAGGATAGCAGAAAAAATTGGCATTAACGGAAGTGTCAAAGCACTGACTAGCGCCGAAAGAATTATGAAAAGCGGACTGGTAGCTTTGTCTAGTATCTCTGCTCCGGCCTGTGGATTAACAATAGACTTAATAAAGTCCCCGGTAAAAGGCAACAGTATTAATCCCGAAAGAATAATTGAGATTACAATTATTAATATAAGGAAAACAGCTACCCAGCCAATGTTATGCCAGAAGTTTTTGTGTGCAAGTCTCAGTGTTCTTGATATGGCATTGGCTATATTCGTCCCTTCAATCATTAGTACGGGTAGTATAAAAAGGTAAATTGTCATTGCATATAGCATAGCAAAAAAAGCACCCACAAAAAGAATGAAAAAACCCAGGAAGACAGCTATGCCACCCGCAAATGCAAGAAGGATCATTATTATTAGATAAGGAATGAAATACTTGAGTGATTTCACCGCTGCTGCAAATATGTTATTACTCCTGTCTATGGGGTTATATAGAATATAGTATTGTAAGATGTTGGTAAATAACAGATTGATAAGCGACAGGATTAATATCGGCATGATCATTTGTCTGAGTTTTTCAAAAAGTATGGCAGGATCGGTAACCGTTTGCAGCTCCCTGAAATTAAACAGGGTAGTAGAATACTGGATGATCAGCGACATAGCAAATGAAGTAAGGAAAAGTGGTATGAAATTCTTTTTGTAAAACTCCCATAAAGAGCTCATGGCACTGTCGATATTGTGTTTCCTGTATAAGGGATGTCCTGTAAACTGATCCATCTTGGGTTAATTTTTTCAAAATTAGCTATTAATTAACTTTCGAAAA
>JBJKPQ010000082.1:0-32625 GCA_046706305.1 Bacteroidales bacterium | reverse complement strand
ACTTTGCACCTTGCAAAAAAGTTCTGAATATATAAGTTAATACATAGCCATTGAGCACATTATATTTGACTCTCAATATTTTCCCGTATAATTTACCTTTAACTGTTTCTAATCGACAGAAGAAATGACATTCTTATACATTGTAGTAGGACTTGTAATTACATTTGATTTCATCAACGGGTTTCATGATTCAGCTAATTCAATAGCGACCATTGTTTCTACAAAAGTCTTATCCCCCTTGGCTGCAGTTGCAATGGCAGCCTTTTTTAATTTCATAGCATTTTTGGTATTTCCGTTAAAGGTAGCCGATACAATGAGTTATGGCGTTGTTGATGCAAATGTTATTAATATTACTGTTATTGCATCCGCGATAGTAGCTGCAATAATATGGAACCTTGCTACCTGGTGGCTGGGACTACCCTCCAGTTCATCACATACTCTCGTGGGTGGCCTGGTAGGAGCAGCTGTTGCCAGTTCCGGATGGGGCACTGTTGTTATGGGAGGTGTTATCAAGATAGTGATCTTCATAGTAGTTGCTCCCATCCTTGGTATGGTGATGTCTTTTTTAATATCGGCAATAGTTATTTACCTGGCACGCAATCATTCTCCATCAGGCATTGATAAACATTTCCGCCGGCTGCAATTATTGTCTGCTGCTTCATTCAGTCTGGGACACGGAGGAAATGATGCGCAGAAATCGATGGGAATCATATGGGTATCCCTTCTTGTAACAGGTGTTGTAACAAAAAATGAAAGCATAAAAGATCATATGTGGATAGTGCTGTCGTGTCAGACAGCCATCGCCCTCGGCACACTGCTCGGAGGATGGAGAATAGTTAAAACAATGGGCCAGAAAATAACGAAACTTAAGCCTTTTGAAGGTTTTTGCGCTGAAACAGCAGGTGCTCTTACGCTGTTTGGTGCCACACACTTTGGTATCCCTGTAAGTACAACACATGTTATAACAGGTGCAATTATAGGAGCCGGTGCCAGGAAAGGAGCCTCAGCAGTGAAATGGGGTGTGACCAGGAAGATATTCTGGGCATGGATACTGACAATCCCTGTATCTGCTGTCATTGGGGCACTGATGTTTTATCTTCTCACGTTGATCCTTGTATAAACATTTTTAATAGAATAATAAATTACTATCAATTATGAATATAGATAAGTTTCTTAAATTCTTCGTACCGAAAGATCACTCATTCTTTCCCCTTTTCGAAAATGCAGCCCATAACCTTGTAAGGGCCAGTGAACTTCTTAAAGACCTCATGAATGCCTCCGATGAAAATGAACGTGAAAGAATAAACAAGGAGATAAAAAATATTGAGCACATAGGTGATGAGATAACCGACAACACATATGAACAGCTTAATAAGTCATTTATAACACCATTTGACAGAGAGGATATTCACGAGCTGACTGCCCATATAGATGATCTGGTTGACTCCATCAATGGTATCGGAAGAAGGGTCTGCCTTTACAAACCGAAGAAGATGATCCCTGTCTATAATGATATGGCAGATATAATATATCTCGCCTCAAAAGAGATTGAAGCTGCCGTCCACTGCCTGAAAGATCCCGTAGCAAACAAATCAAAAATCACCAAAGCCTGTGCGAATGTTACCAACTATGAACACAAGGCAGATGAATTATACTTCATGGGCGCTACGGAGCTATTCGAAAAAGAAGAAAATCCGAAAGAACTTCTTAAAAACAACAAGATCCTCGAAATTCTTGAAAGATGCGTTGACGAAACGGAGGATGTGACAGATACCCTTAAGGCTATACTTATTAAGATGGCGTAAGTCAGGCGTCAGTGTAAAACCGCAAGACCGCAGGACCGCACAACCGCAAGACAAAAAAGAAACCGTCTCAAAAGTCATTTTTAATCTCTAAGTGCGCAGTGAAAGCGCAAAACCCGCCCGGACGAAGTCCATTCGAACGGGGACGTTAAGCAAATAAATATCAGAACTTTGCGATCATTGGGTTTTGTATTTGCAACCTCTGCAGTTAAGATTTATTCACTTTTGAGACGGTTTCTTTTTCTAAATATCATTCTGCCAATTTCGCAATATTCGGCAACTCAAGGCCATATCCCTTCTTCTTGTCCTCCGCCTTAAGCAGGAAGGCAAATAACAGGGATAATATTCCCAGTCCCGTAAAAATCAAAAGATCATAAAGGTAATTATACCTTATATTAAGTTTTGCCTGTGCTATAAGCGGGTATATTGCCTCGGAAGTCCTCACCTCCATCAATTTATCAAATTCATTTGTATTACCGCTGTTACTAATACTCTTTAAAGCATTTTCAGTATTGGCTGTAATTCCTGCAATAAGATTATTCTTTTCTGCAGAGCTGAGAGCCACCGATTCATAATTTGCATTCTGAACCAGTGAATCTATAGTACGGCTGCTGGCCTTTTCTGCCAGGCTTATAATATCTTTTCTTGAAAGGTTATAGGCATTTTCAGATAACACTTTTGTATATGCATCAGCCACGGCATCCTTAACCAGTACTTTGTTAGGCGTAACTGCCGGATTGGTTGCATTGAGAACAACACCCAGAAGCAGGGGAACAGCCCATAAACCTATATTCTGTATCCAGAATATAACAGCATATGCAGTACCAAGCTGTTTCTCAGGGATAATCTTTGGAACGGATGGCCACATGGCAGCCGGAACCAGCGAGAATCCAATTCCCAGTATAATAACCATTCCTGCAGCAAGCCACCATGCATTCAGGAATGGTATTGAAAGAACACCATGAACGGCAATAAGAATAAATGATCCAATAATCATAATTGTCGCTCCCTTACCTTTCTGATCATAAACTGTACCGAATAAAGGTGTCAGGAATATAGTACCGAAAGGCAACAGGGCAGGGATGGAACCTGCAAGATTAGGATTCACATTATATTTATTGATCATAAGATCGGTAGCGTAGAACAGGAAAGGGAATACTGCGGAATAAAACAGAACGCACAATATAGCTATATACCAGAAACCCCTGTTTTTAATGATAAACAAGATGTCTTTAAGTTCAAAAGCTTCTTCCTCACCTCCGTCATTGCTCTGTGCAATTGAGTCATCCAGTTTCCTGTCCATAAAGGTATATATAATGAATGCTGACAGTGCTATGAGCATAAATACGAATGCAAGTAATACAGGAGAAGAATACGAGTAGGCTTTTGCTACAGGCAGGGCTATACCCAGGGCTACAGCTGTTCCAAGCCTTGCTATCGACATTTGCAACCCCATCGCAAGAGCCATCTCCTTACCCTTAAACCATTTTACAACAGCCTTTGATACCGTAATTCCCCCAGCCTCTGTACCAACACCGAATATCCCAAAACCGATGGCAGAGATAATTACCTGTGTCTTAATCCCGAAAATCATGGCTCCGTCCGGAAACACATGTCTAAGGGCCCAGTAGTTAATCCCGGTTCCAATTGTCATCATCATTGTGGCTGCAAGTCCCGTGAACCTCACCCCCATCTTGTCGAGAATGATGCCGCTGAATATCAGCATAAACAGGAAAACATTGAACCAGGTATAAGAGGAAGTGTAAATTCCAAAGTCAGAGCTGTTCCATCCGAGAATACTCTCAAGCATTGGCTTTACAGGGGAAAGTGCATAATTGAAATAGTAAGCACCGAACATTGACAGTGATACTATCACCAGCGCGGTCCACCTGGCTTTTTTGGAATCACGTAAAGTGCGGATCTGTTGTTCCATATTTACTTTTATTTTAGTTTTGGTTTTTAATGCCGGTAAATGTAAAAAATAAATTGAATGAATTTATTAAATACCGGCTATATATGAACTTAATTATTACCTGTTTGTTAAAAAAACTAAAGATCGAAGAGGAAGATCTTTTTTTTAAAAGATTTTCATTTACTTTGTCCGTATAAAGTATATAAATATCTAGATATATGAAGCCCAAATATTGTTAAGAGATGATTAATAGTACTGGTAAATAGTTATTTGAGCTCCATGTGACAGTAAAAATTAAAACACAGAAAAAATGAAAAAGGTTATATTTTTTGCTTTACTTGCACTGGTTACCTTTCAGTCAAAATCGCAAAGCACTGCAGAAACAGTTAAGTCACCTGTTAAATGGTATACAATACAGGAAGCTGAAAAACTAAATCAAAAAAGCCCGCGTCCTATATTTGTCGATACCTATACCGACTGGTGCGGATGGTGTAAAAAGATGGACAGGGAAACATTCACCAATCCTGTAATAGCCAATATACTGAACACAAAGTTTTACCCGGTAAAATTTAACGCCGAGAGTAAGGAAAGTGTAACATTTATGGGACACACTTTTGTAAACGACGGCAAATCGGGCAATGCCAATCAGCTGGCAGTAGCTTTACTGGGCGGTCAGCTCTCCTATCCTACCGTTGTATTCATTGTACCCGGGAAAGATAAGCCAATGGTTCAGCCTGTACCCGGGTTCAGGGAGCCAAAAGACATGGAAGTCCTGCTGAGCTTTTTCGGCGATAAAGCATATACCACCCAGACATGGGATGCATTTCAGAGCAGTTTTAAGGGGAAGATTCAGTAGGTAGTAGGTTGTAGGTAGCAGGTAGCAGGTAGTGGGTAGCAGGTAGTGGGTAGCAGGTAGCAGGCAGCAGGTAGTAGGTAGTAAGACTCAGATAATTAGGGACTTATAGACAAAAGCGTAAAGCTGAGAGCGTAAACAGGAAAGATAGTCTGAGTGACAGATTAATATCTCATAAGGCTGACAGACAAGCCCTTAACTCCCCTCCACGGAGGCCTGTCCCGACCGAAGCGTAGGGGACCGGGAGTGGGTTGGAAAGTGTTAGAGTGGACCCCCAAGACCGCACGACCGCAAGACCGCATGACCGCACGACCGCACGACCTTCTCTTATTGCCCCAGTATATAGTTTGCAGGGAGTTGTATAACCTGGCCAAACTGGTATACCAGTCTTCTTGAATTAAACAGGACATCCTGATCAAGGACAATTTTCATGTCGGCTACATCAGGTACACGATAATAAAGTTTATCATAAACCTGATCCCGGTCGGTTACTGTATTATTCAAAACACTCAGAGCTTTTGTTTTCTGCTCGGGGGTAAAAACAACTGTAACCGGTTTACCTCCTTTGTCATTACCTGCTACAGGGCCATTAAGATCAGAGAATCTGAAGATTGTGAACGGTTTCCCAATCATATCCTTCGAGGGTATAACCTGGAATGTAAAAACTCTTTTTTCACTTATTGTTCTGCCCGTAAATAATTCGGTATATTGCTTTTCCAAACGGTTTATTTCATTTATTGCGGCATCACTCTGTGGAAATACATTAGCTTCACCGGTGAGTATCATATGCTTGCCATCGCGTAATTCCATAAGCCGTTTTGCTGCTTTCTCAGCAAGTTGATCAACAGAGAGCTTCTTCATTTTTTCAACTACATAGGGAATACGTATAAAAGAGGAATCAAGATTGACTCTTTTATACGCAGTATCACGCTGAAGCCTGAAATACTCATCAGAACCGAGATCATAAGACCTGTACTGACCGGGTTGAGTTCCATAGCTCTCTGAGCGGTTACCAGTTGAAGCATAGATATTAGGATTAAGATCAAGTATTAGACCTTCCTTTTTAAGCTTCAAAACATCCGACTGGAACAATCCATCACTTTTTATCACATAGAATTCGGAAGGATCCAGTTCTTCCGAAGTATGTACATTAATATTATCTATCGTCCACGACTCATTCTCATTCCTGATAACATTGTCGAGTCCGAGCATATCACTTGCATACCGTGCATACGGTCCGGGTATTTCGATGGTCCTGTCCATCTCTACAACAACAGTAAAGACAGTTCTGGGAAGACCGTATACGATACTTCCATCTTTAACAACACTTGTTCCGGAAAGTGGTGTAATAACAGTCTGTCCGGACATATTCCTGGTAGATGAACAGGAGTTTACAAAAAGAATTACAACCAGCAGTAATGAAAGTCGCGCAACAGTTTTCATAAAAATATTTATTAATTCAGGTTAATAATCAAAAACATAATTATAATACGCTTTCCCTTATCTTTAAATACGCTTTACCAAGGTAGTTTATTATATCCGAAGCGAGCATAGATTCGGGAGACAATTCCTTTGAGGCAATATCACCTGCCAGACCATGCAGGTAAGCACCTGTTACAGCTGCATCGGCCGGATCATACCCCTGGGCAAGCAAAGATAATATTATTCCTGTAAGTACATCACCGCTGCCACCTGTAGCCATACCCGGATTGCCGGTACTGTTAAATCTCACATGTCCATCGGTGCCGGTAATGGATGTAAAAGCTCCTTTCAGCACAATGATGCATTTGAATTTCCGGGAGAACTGCATTTGCATTTGCAGCCTGTCATAACAATTATCAGCCTTACCAGCAAGTCTTTCAAATTCCTTTACATGCGGTGTAAGGATTGTTTGGGATGGTAAAAGTTCCAGCCACTCTTTATTTTCAGCCAATATATTCAGTGCATCGGCATCAAGAATAAGTGGCTGTGTTACGGCCTTTAAAAGATCATGCAAAACACTTGCTGTTTCCTTGTTCTTACCGATTCCGGGTCCGGCCCCAACAGCACTGAAGTGAGCAATATCGGGAAGGGTGGCTATAAAATTTTCATTAGTGTCTGTACTTACCATAGCATCAGGAAGGGAAGCCTGCATAACCAGATTACCGCATGCAGGTAAATGGCAGGTCACAAGTCCCGCCCCTGTTCTTAATGCACCTCCGGTGCTGAGCACAGCTGCTCCGATTTTCCCTGACGACCCGCATATCAGCAGACCGTGTCCGTAAGATCCTTTGTGATCAAATTTTCTGCGTTTTTTCAGCAAAGGAACAATATCTGTCATCTCTGTGTACATGTAGTCGGTTGCAGTTGATGCTATTGCTGCCTTATGAAGACCGATAGGCAGAACATGCCATTCTCCTGTGTACCCGGCATTATCTGCAAACATAAATGCCAGCCTTGGAAACTGGAAGCTGAGAGTATAATCAGCTTTTATAATATAGTTTTTGTCGTTCTTTCCATTATCCTCACCAAAGAGACCCGATGGAATATCAACCGAAATAATTGTATTATTGCAGGAATCATTTATTCTTTTAATTATTTCCCCGTGCAAACCTGAGACACTACGTGTCAGACCCGAACCAAATATTGCATCTATGATAGTATCCCCGGCTGATATCACAGGGAACTGTTCCGGAGATTCAATTTGATTAATTTTTATATCTGTCTCATCTTCGAGCCGCTTAAAATTCACTTCCCAGTCGCTTGAGCGCTTTTCATTAAAGTTCAGGCAATAAACTTCAACACTATACTCATTAAGAAATAGCATCCGGGCAAGGGCCAGACCATCACCTCCATTGTTTCCTGGTCCGGCAAATATCAAAAAATGACCCGACCGCCCAAACCTCCCTGTAATCCAGCCAAAAAGCTGCAATGCGGCACGTTCCATGAGATTTACAGACGAAACAGGTTCATTTTTTATTGTATATACATCAATTTCCCTGATCTGCTCGCTGAGAAAAATTTTCATATTGCCCGGGTTTATGAACGGTGTATGTAATTTAAGTATAATTTATACAGTACACAAAGTTACACTCTTCCTGTGTGAATTAAAACCATGTAACAAATAATGAATGAAAAAGGTTAATCAAAAGAGCTAATTTACATTCAAAGTAATATATTTGTTTAAATTCAAATCTGGTGAATATTCATGCCGGAAACAGGCAGTTTTATTCGCCGCTGAGCCGGATAACCTGACTAATAATTAATACTAACCAATAACTGATAATATGCTTAAAAATCATCCCAGGGGACTACTTGTAGCCTTTTTCTCGAATATGGGCGAAAGATTTGGTTTTTATACCATGATGGCCATACTTGTCCTGTTTTTACAGGCCAGGTATGATCTTTCCGCTGAAAATGCCGGAACAATATACAGCTGGTTTTACTTCAGTATTTATGCCCTTGCACTTGTTGGCGGGATAGTGGCAGATGCTACGAAAAGATACAAGCTTATTATCATGACAGGTATCTTCATAATGTTTGCCGGGTATGTTATAATGGCCATTCCGGGAATGTCACTTACAATAACAATAGTAGGTCTTTTTACAATAGCCTTTGGTAACGGACTGTTTAAAGGAAACCTTCAGGCAGTTGTTGGTCAGATGTATGATGATCCAAAATACTCAAAGCTAAGAGACTCGGCATATATGATATTTTACATGGGGATCAATGTTGGGGCCTTCTTTGCTCCCTTTGCTGCTACCGGCATGCGAAACTGGTGGCTGAAAGTTAACGGTTACCTTCATGATGCAAGCCTCCCCTCACTCTGCCACCAGTACCTTAGTGGAACTCTGGCTGATTCATCAACATTGCAGAAACTTGCAGATCATGTCAATGTTGCCGGACCGGTAACCGACCTTAGTGCTTTTGCAGCAAAATACCTCGAAGTATTTTCAAAAGGATATAACTATGCTTTCGGTGTTGCAGCAGGCGCAATGGTAATTTCGCTACTGGTATATGTTTTCTTCAACAGGTTATTGCCCAATAAGGAAAAGAGTGCAAAAGAGACCACTGCAAAAGTTGATTTCAAACCAGGAACCATCATAGCATCCCTTGCAGCTATGGGTATAACAGCTGTTGCACTGACATTTGTTGTCGGGCTTGCTGATGGATTTGCCTTCGGACTGTTTGCCGCCTTCCTGACATGGATAATAACAAGTTCTAGAAAAGAGGAAAAAGAGCGGATCACAGCACTGGCCTTTGTATTTATTGTGGTTGTCTTCTTCTGGATGTCCTTTCACCAGAATGGCCTTACACTTACTTTATTCGCTCGCGACTATACAGTTAAACAGGTAGGACCAATTACAAATATGTTCTTTACACTTCCGTCAATGCTTGCTGTTGTGGGCTCAATAGCCGGCCTTGTTTTACTATTCCGCAGGAACTCAAAAGCCAAATCGCGACTGACCGGCGGAATACTGCTTGTTATTGCCATATTATTTTCCACATTTCTTCTTACAGGAGTCGACCCGACAGGAATACTGAGTAAGGAAATCACTCCATTTGGTAAGGAGAATGCGATATCACCTGAAATATTTCAGTCATTCAATCCACTATTCATAGTAGCTCTTACATTTCCTGTAATGGGGATTTTTGCGTGGATGGCCAGGAAAGGTATCGAGCCCAGTACTCCAAAAAAGATTGGACTCGGAATGATAATAGCAGCAGTAGGATTCCTCGTTATATTCTTCGGTTCTATTGGTCTCCCGTCACAGCTTTCACTGGCGGGCGCTCCCGTAGCAGAAGCTGACAGGGTTTCTCCTTACTGGCTTATAAACAGTTACCTGATACTTACTATAGCCGAACTTTTCCTGAGTCCGATGGGATTATCCTTTGTGTCAAAGGTGGCCCCTTCCAGATTCCAGGGACTTATGCAGGGTGGCTGGTTGCTTGCAACTGCCGTAGGCAATAAACTTCTTGTGGTAGGATCTATACTGTGGACAAAATTCTCTCTTACCACATTATGGATGGTTTTCATCATATGTTGCCTTGTTTCTGCTGCTTTCATTTTCTCGGTATTGAGAAAACTGGAAAGAGTAGGCAACGACTAATGTGTTATTAAACAAACATGGTCATTTAGTGAACTGTTTTTATCAATACCCCGGTTTTATTTAATAATTACTAACTAAAATTAGTAATTGCCATAATTTTGCTACTTTTGCATCGGTTAATTTACCGGAAATATAAATTATCAGCAAAAGGCAGGCATCAGGTCTGTATTAATGGTAGTTTGGGTAATATAAGCAGCATGGTGTAAATTTTACCCTGGCAACCCGGATTAATTGACCGATGGTTACTGCTTTTTAAATTATGCAGATAACAGGAGAAAAAGGTAAAAATTATTTAAGATGAAAGTCCTGAAATTTGGGGGTACATCAGTAGGTTCCCCGGAACGTATTGTGGAAGTGAAAAAGATTATCGAATCACAGTCAAGTCAACAAGCTGTGTGATAGTCATTTCTGCTTTCCAGGGAACAACAGATGAGCTGAAGCACATATGCGAACTGGCCGCCTCAAGACATGAGGATTACACTTATAGGCTGAAAATGCTTGAGGACAAACATATTCGCTTTGCTACCGAACTTGTAAACGAAGCGGAAATAAAAAATATTACCTCTGGTATCGGCAATTTTTTCAGCGAATTAGATGAGACACTAAAAGGAATATACCTGCTAAAGGAACTCACCAATCATTCGCTCGACAAAGCTGTCTCTACCGGAGAAATTCTTTCATCGTTCATTATCAGCAGTATTATTGAAAGCAGTATCCTTGTTGATTCACGCGAGCTTATTAAAACGGACAGTAATTTCGGATCGGCAAACGTGGATTTTAAAATAACAAACAAACTCTTAAAAGATTCCATACAGGGAACCACGAAATTTACTGTTATGCCGGGTTTTATAGCCAGTAACCAGGAAGGAGAAACAACCACACTTGGCAGAGGTGGCTCAGACTATACGGCATCAATAGTGGCAGCTGCAATAAACGCTGAAATACTTGAAATATGGACTGATGTTGACGGCTTTATGACTGCAGACCCCAGGAAAGTTGAAAAAGCATATGCTATTGATAATCTCTCTTATTCGGAGGCCATTGAATTGTCACATTTCGGTGCCAAGGTTATATATACCCCTACTCTTCGGCCGGTTTACAGAAAAAACATTCCGATACAGGTACTTAACAGTTTCAATCCTTTATCCAAAGGTACACGGATAAGCAATGATAACTCTAACGGTAATAAAAGTCCTATAAAAGGAATATCCTCTATAGATCACATTGATCTTATAACTCTTCAGGGAACAGGGATGGTAGGTGTTACAGGAATATCATCGAGGCTGTTCAGCGTTCTTGCCAGGAAGAATATTAATGTTGTACTGATTACCCAGGCTTCATCTGAATACTCCATAACTTTTGCTGTTAGCCCTGGCGACTCGGAACCCGCAGCTAAAGCTATTGAGGAAGAATTCAGGGTGGAGATTGAGATGAACAGGGAAATTAAACTTCAGATAGAAAAAAACCTTTCAATTATTGCTATTGTCGGTGAGAAAATGAAGAACACACCCGGCATATCAGCAACTCTTTTCCGTTCGCTCGGACGAAACGGCATTAATGTTATTGCCACTGCACAGGGGTCATCTGAGCTTAACATATCAGTCGTAATAAAAAACGAAAGCCTTAAAAAAGCGCTGAATGTTATTCATGACGGCTTCTTCCTTTCCAGGTACAAAGAGATGCATATTTTTATCGCAGGCACGGGACTTGTGGGATCAAGCCTTCTTAAACAGGTTCAGAAACAGCAGGCAACATTACTTGAAGAACATAAACTTAATATTAATCTAATTGGCGTCACCAACACAAGGAAGATGCTCATCAATAAAAATGGAGTTGCTTTTTCAGACTACAGGGAATTACTAAAAGTATCAGAGGAAAAGGGAGATATTCGGAGCTTTATAAAGCAGATGACAAAATTAAACCTTAGAAATTCGGTCTTCATTGATTGTACGGCGGACGAAAATGTTGCACTCAGGTACCCCGATATACTTTCAGAATATGTTTCAGTGGTTACAGCAAACAAAATTGCGTGCTCCTCCGAATACAGTTATTATCAACAACTCAGGTCCCTGGCAAGTGAAAAAGGTGTCAGGTTTATGTACGAAACAACTGTTGGTGCAGGCTTACCAGTTATAAAAACGATAAGCGACCTGGTACTGAGTGGCGACAAGATACTTAAGATTGAAGCTGTATTATCAGGAACCATGAATTTTATTTTCAACGAGCTCGGACCGGATATGCCACTTAGCTCAGCTATAAGGAAAGCTCGGGAAAAAGGATATTCCGAACCTGATCCAAGAGTCGATCTGAGCGGGACTGATGTGGTGAGAAAGATACTGATACTGGCCCGCGAAGCGGGGTACAATATTGAAAAGAATGATGTAATTGTAAAGAAATTCCTTCCTGACGAATGCTTCACTGGCGATATTGCTTCATTTTTTGAAAAAGTAAAGAAATATGATAAAGAATTTGAAGAAAAAAGAAAAGAGCTCGTTCATCTGAATAAAAAATGGAGATTTTTTGCCACTCTCGATCAGGGCAAAGCGAAGGTTGAATTACTTACAATAGGGCCCGAGCACCCTTCCTTTAACCTTGAAGGAAGCAATAATATAATTCTTCTTACCACCAACAGGTATAATGAACTTCCAATGGTAATAAAGGGTTACGGGGCCGGCGCAGAAGTAACAGCCGCAGGAGTCTTTTCAGATCTGATGCGGGTAGTGAACGTATAAAGGAAAGCCTGGGATGCAGGGCAATGGGCCGAAGGCCATAAAAACAAAATAGCAACATAACAACCCAACAACATAACGATATAACGATATAACTTCCAAACTATTGAACAATAAAACAACAACATACCATTCCACTAATCTGAAAGCACACGGAGTCTCCTTCAGTGAGGCTTTGCTGAAAGGCCTGGCCCCCGACGGAGGCTTATATTACCCCGACTTCATCCCTTTACTTGATGATAAAGAGATAGAAAATTTACCGGGAATGAAATACCACGAACTGGCGACATTAATCCTGAATAAATATACTGCGGAAGAGATTCCTTATAACGACCTGGCATCCATTTGCCGGGAGGCTTATGATTTTGACATCCCCCTTGAGAAAGTAATTCTCAGGAGGTATATCATGAGACTTGACATGGGGCCGACAGCCTCTTTCAAGGATTTTGCGGCACGTATCATGAGCAGGTTGATGCAGTATTTCCTTGCCCGTGACAATAAGCATCTTACAATACTTACAGCCACATCTGGGGATACAGGCAGTGCTGTAGCCAGCGCTTTTCACGGACTTAAGAACATAAAGGTGATTATATTATTCCCTTCCGGGGAAGTAAGCCCGATGCAGAGGAAACAAATGACGACCCTGGAAGGAAACATCAGTGTAATTGCAATAAACGGAAAGTTTGATGATTGCCAGCGTCTTGTTAAGAGGGCATTCACCGACGAAACACTGGAACATCTTAATCTTTCGTCGGCTAATTCGATAAATATAGGACGTCTCCTGCCCCAATCGGTATACTATTTTTACGCATGGTCGAGGCTGGCAGTAAACTCGCAGGAACAGGTTATTTTCAGTGTACCCTCAGGTAACTTCGGAAACCTGATGGGAGGACTTACTGCAATGAACATGGGTTTGCCCGTTAAGAAATTCATCATTGCCACAAATGCAAACCGGGAGGTACCTGATTTTCTTAAGACAGGAGTATACAGGGCCATCAATCCATCCCTAAACTGTATATCAAGTGCGATGAACGTTGGTCATCCGAGCAATCTTGCCAGGATGGTTGCCCTGTATGGTGGAGTAATGGATGAAAAGGGTATTATAAAGAAAGACCCTGATCTTAACCGCATGAAGAATGATCTTTATGGAATAAGTGTATCTGATGAACAGACAAGGGAAACAATTTCGGAAGTAAACAAAAAGCATGGCATACTTCTTGAACCTCATGGGGCAGTGGCCTGGAAGGGTCTGGATCAGTACATGTTTTACAAAAACCGTAACAGGATAGTTAACGACCTGTGTATCTGCCTTGAGACGGCCCATCCTGCCAAGTTTCCGGAAGAGATTAAAAGAAACACCGGCTTTGAGCCTGTTCTTCCGCCGGCCATGGATGGGCTTGCTGAAAAAGCTGAAAATTATCTTACAATCGGTAATGATTATGAATTATTAAAACAGCAAATTATTAATCTTCACTGATCAAAATTAATATTCGATATGTATATAGTCTGTTCCGACCTTGAAGGGGTTTTTGTACCAGAGATATGGATCAATGTAGCCATACAAACAGGTATTGACGAATTGAAACTTACAACAAGGGATATAAGTGATTACGATTTGCTTATGAAAAAGAGGCTCGGAATACTGAAACAAAACGGCCTTACAATCCATGATATCAGGAAAGTAATCTCGGGGCTGACGCCATTGCCGGGTGCATTTGAGTTTGTAAACTGGCTCAGGTCACGCCTGCAATTGATAATTGTGTCCGATACATTCACCGAGTTTGCCGACCCCCTTATGCAGCAACTTGGCAGGCCAACTCTTTTATGTCATAATCTAAAAATTGATGACAAAGGTTCCATATCAGATTACATACTGAGACAAAAAAACGCGAAGAAAAAAGTCGTAGAAGCCCTGCAGGGACTTAATTACAGGGTAATTGCTATTGGTGACTCTTATAACGATATCCCGATGCTAACAAATGCCGATCATGGAATACTTTTCAATCCTCCCGGCAATGTTAAAGAAGAATATCCCGAGCTTCCGGTAATAACGACATATGATAAATTAGAGGTTTTTATTTCGGAATTGATTAGGCATGAGTGAATATAATTTCATACTTTTACAAAAGTCATTATAACCTAAACTGTTACAAATGAAATTACCTCCATCAGCAAAAAACTGGTTAACAATTATCGGTGCAAGCATTGCAGGAATAAACCTTGTACTAATTTTTATACTGTTTATTATTTCAACAATCTTCGATAAAGGGGATACAAACCTGGGCTTATTTATATATATAATTCTCCCGGGATTTTTTGTGCTTGGCCTGATCGTTATTCCTTTAGGTATGGCCAGGGAGAGGAGAAGGATAAGAAGAGCAGGTGAAACAGGAGAAGGCAGATACCCTCGTATTGATCTTAATGATCCAAGACACAGGAATGCATTCCTGATTTTTACAGTAACTACAGTCATTGTATTGATGCTATCCACCATGGGAAGTTTTGAAGCATATCATATTACCGAATCGGTTGAATTTTGCGGAACTCTTTGTCACCAGGTAATGCAGCCTGAATATACTGCATATCAGAATTCACCGCATGCCAGGGTACTTTGTGTTGAATGTCATGTTGGATCGGGTGCTTCATGGTATGTAAAATCAAAACTTTCAGGACTTCACCAGGTATATGCGGTTTTAACAAATGATTACCCGCGTCCGATTGCAACACCTATTCATGACCTTCGTCCGGCAAGGGAAACCTGTGAAAAATGTCACTGGCCCGATAAGTTTTATTCCCGCTCACTGGTAACAAATAAATACTTCATCAGTGATTCAGCCAATACGGAATGGGATATTTCGCTTGACATGAAAATAGGTCCCGAATACAAAGGCATGGGGCTTAAAGAAGGTATTCACTGGCATATCAATCCTAATGTACAGATTGAATATATTTCAGAGAATGACAAGCGGGAAGTGATTGATTACGTAAAATATACAAACAAAAAAACAGGAGTTGTCACTATTTTCAGGGATGAGAACAATCCTGTATCAGACAGCCTCATTCAGGCTTCGGAAAAAAGAACCATGGACTGTATAGATTGTCATAACAGACCGTCGCACAACTATAAATCTCCTTCATTCTATGTTAATCAGGCTATGCTTACAGGTGGTGTCTCGAGGGATATTCCATATATAAAGCAGGTAGCTATGGGCATTCTTGCCAGTAAATTCAGAACAACAGATACTGCCATGATAGCTATAGAAAGCGGTATAACAGATTACTATAAACAAAATTATCCTGATTATTACGATAACAACAAAGACATTATAAACAACTCAATAGCAGCTATTAAAGATGGCTTCAACAAAAACACCTTTCCGGCTATGAAAGTGTCGTATGATGTATACCCGGAACATATTGGACATCTTGAGAGCAATGGATGTTTCAGATGTCATAACGGGACCTTCAAATCAGATAACGGGCAGGTTATATCGCGCGATTGTAATCTATGCCATACCATAGTTGGCCAGGGTAGTCCGGGCAATATGCAGTATACCGATGTCAAAGATAATCTCGAGTTCAAACACCCTGTTGACATCGATAATGCATGGCAGGATTCAAATTGCTCAGATTGTCATTCGGCTCTCTACTGATAATAATTTTACCCCGACATATTATTTATCACTAATGAAAAGATTACTCACAGCAGCTCTTTTTGCTGCTACTCTATCAGCCACAGGCAAAGCACAGGCAGATACTACAACATTCACAAAAACAGGTCAGAAAGCTCCTTCATTCATCTGCACCACAATAAAGGGCAAGACTATTGATATTAACAAACTACACGGGAAAGTAGTATGGATTAATTTTTTCGCCACCTGGTGCCCGCCGTGTAACAAGGAGTTGCCGGTACTTCAAAAAGAAGTCTGGGACAAGTACAAAAACAATCCCGAATTTGTCCTTGTGATACTGGGTCGTGAGCATACTGAGAAAGAATTAAAGGATTATGTTGCCAGGAAACATTTTACCATGCCCTTTGCCCCTGATCCGTCACGCAAAATATTCGGGCTTTATGCAAGCCAGAACATTCCGAGAAATGTGATTATCGGTAAAGACGGCACAATCATTTTTCAGAGCACAGGTTATACCCCTGAAGATTTCAGGAAAGCGGAAGATACTGCTGCTGAAGCCTTGGCAAAATAAGACACTGAGAATTATTTTATAATCTTCGATATGTAGGTATCTGCAATCCCGGCCTGATCCTTTGCCAATCCGGAGATAAGTGCAATTTTATCAGCATCATATGCCAGAAAAATTGTCCCGTTATACCCATCGGAAATTACATATTTCCCTCCTGCCGATTCAGACGGTTCAATTCCTGTAGCTGACAGATATGAATCCACAGTTTTTTTGGCTTCTTCAGGCGAGTCAGAATTAATAAGATAAATTGAGAAATTATCGGGCCCGACAGTATAATTAGCTTTAAAAGCACCATTTAGAAATCCATGTCCCAAAACATTCTTATTTATATAAGTTTCTTCATTTTTCTTTAAACCCTCAGGAGGGAAAAGCGAAAGTTCAGCCGGTAAATGATTACTCCCGGGCAACATATCCGCTACTTCCCCCGCCAGGGCTTCAGATGCTTTAATTACCTTTTCACTTTTTGAATATGTCCTTATCTTAACATAATAATCGCCTTTATAGAAATTTATTGAGCCGTCAGTAATGTAACCCTGTGCACCCGGACCGGTAAAATTAAAAGACGGAGAGCGTTCGGAAGCATATATACCAAAAGCCATTATATCATTCCGGTGATGATATACCTCAAGTTTAATTACATTTTTACCTTTTTTATATTCTGCTACATGCAGATCGAGAAAATCATATGAGAGATAATTATCCGCGGCACCATCAATAAAATTCCATAGATTTCCCGGATTAAAGACAGGGTAGTTAGTTTCCATTTTAAATCCCCGGAGTTCAGGCAACTTCATTTCCTGGGCCAACAGAGAACCTGTGGCAACGAAAAAGATTATAACTGAAAAGATACTGTTCTTCATTCCTTTGCAGATTTTATTTTAAATTATTTATTCAACAGCCCCTGCCTCAAAACAATACGGGCTTCCGGATATGGCAATACACCCTTTACTGAAGTTTTCTTATCCTGACTTCAATACCCGAGCCTTTTAAAAGCTTTACCAGCTCTTCAGGATCAGTATCGCCATAATGATAGGGATATAGAATCCGTGGTTTAAAGGACCGGGCCGCTTCAGCCACCATTTCAGGGGTCATTGTATAAGGAAGGTTCATTGGAAGAAATGCCACATCAATATTCTTAAGCTCTTTCATCTCGGGTATATTTTCTGTGTCGCCAGCAACATAAAACTTCTTATCTCCTATTGTAAGCACATATCCTACTCCAACACCTTTAGGATGAAAAGGCTGACCAGGGGCACGCTCGTGAACAATATTATAGGCAGGTACGGCTTCAATAACAATATTATTAATTTCCTGTCTGTCTCCAGGCTTCATGCCCATTGCCCATGGAATTTTTTCCAGGGTCTGCTCATTACAGAATACAAGTGTACCTTCCTTCTTAATCTCATTTATAAGCTTCAGATCAAAATGATCATAGTGGTCATGAGTAATAAGTATCATGTCAGCTTTTGGCAAAAACCTGTAATCACCATACGTACTTACAGGATCGAAATATATTACATAACCGTTAATTTTGAACATCAGCGATGCATGTCCCAGAAAATGCATTTCCACTACTCCTGCAGAAGTATTTATCTTATCATACTCAGGAGAATCCTGGGAAAAACCTGTAGTGGTCATAACTGTAAAAATTAAAGTTAATATTATAGTTTTAAACTTGGTCATAAGATTTGTTTCCATAATCTGTATCCTTATTTACATTTATTAATGTATAGTTATTTTATAATACAAATATAAAATTTTATCAATTTTTTAAGGGACTCACAGTCTTATATATTATATTTTTAATAACTTTCGTTCAGAATTTAGGTTTGCGTTAATTAATTAACATTGATGCATTTAGGGAAGAACAAAAAGACTATTTCCTTGGCATTATTCCTGTTGTTATCTATAAAGGCAAATAGCCAGGCAGGAAAATTTTACAAATATCAGCCACATGATACTTTGCAGGGTATCAATGTACTTTCCGGCTACCACTCACTTACAATAAATTACTCATTACCAGAAGTTAACATTGCTGACTTTAATACTGACAATGGAAGTTTTTACAGGCTTTCCATTCCGGGACATATTCAATCGGTTGAGACAGGGAAACCGGAGCTCCCAGTTTATTCAAGGCTGATAGCAATCCCCGAGGGTGCCAATATTACTGTTACAATAAAAGATGTCAGGAGCGCAACAATAAATCCAGGAGAGAAAAATATTAAGGGCCTTCTGTATCCTGCCCAGGAAGATGAGGCAAAGAACCTGCAACAGAAAAAAACGGTTTTTGCTTTTGATAAGATTACATATGCATCAAAGGGATACATAAATTCAGATACAGTAAAGATAGAACGAATCGGCACATTCAGGAACACCGGACTGGCTGCCATATATATTTACCCAGTACGATACGACCCAAAAGACAACATGCTTTCTGTTATAACTTCAATGAAGATCAACATCAGCTTCACATCCGGTTTAGTTTCTACGTCCAAATCATTATCTTCTTCTTCAGTTCTTTTCAATGAATTACTTTCGACCGGTAGCGTAAATTACAACCTTGACGAGCTTATACCCGGATACACTGATCATCCTGTAGGAATGATAATTATAACAGATTCTTCCTTCAGAAAACAATTAAAACCATTTATCAGATGGAAAACACAGAAGGGATTCAGAGTCAGGGTATTATACAAAGGAAAAGGTCTGGCAGGGAATACATATCAGGAACTAAAGGATACACTTACAGCCATATATAATGCATCGACGCCGGACAACCCTCCGCCTGAGTACCTCCTTATCATTGGCGATATAAATCGTGTACCTTATTATGGAACAGGAGGAACAGGAAATGTCACGGATATGTATTACGCAGAATTCACAGGCAATGGCGATTATATCCCTGAAATGTTCGTTGGACGTCTTCCTGTTGCCGATACAACACAGCTTAATACAGTTATCAGTAAGATAATACAATATGAAAAATTCGCCTACCCTTCATCAGACATGTTCTATAAGAATTCAATGGTATTTGCGGGTTATGATGCTGATCATTCCAACTACATGAATGGCCAGATAAAGTATGCTGTTACAAATTACCTTAACGCTGCTAATAGCATTAATGAGTACCATTTTTATTATCCCGATTCCTACACTCAGAAGGATTCTATAATTAACCTGATCAATAAAGGATTATCTTTTATTAACTATACCGGGCATGGTGATGAGACAGGCTGGCTTCACATCAATAATGGCATTCCGGCTGATCCGGCCGGCATAACTGTTAATGACATTCCGTCCCTCAAAAATCCGGATATGTATCCGTTTATTATCAGCAATGCATGTCGTACAGCCCAGTTCAGCCTTGCAAATTCATTCGGTAACTCGATGGTTTTAGCCAGGAACAAAGGAGCAATAGGACTAATCGGGTGTTCAAATGACTCTTACTGGGATGAGGATTACTTCTGGTCAGTCGGTACAGGGGTAATAACAGTCAATCCCCTGTATGAAACAACGGGATTAGGTGCTTATGACAGACTTTTTCATTCGCACGGAGAATCACCTTCTGAATGGTATTTTACGATGGGCCAGATAAACTATGCGGGCAATCTGTCGGTAAGTGCCAGCAATTCAGTAAGGAAAAAATATTACTGGGAGACCTATAACCTTATAGGTGATCCAAGTGTTATTCCCATAATAGGCCAGCCAGGTACCTTTAATGTAAGTATTCCCGACACGCTTCCCAATGGTATCACAACCTATACACTTAACGTTGATCCATTTTCATATATTGCAGTTTCACATGCTGATACACTGTGCGACGCTGGTTTTTCAAGTGCTTCCGGAACTGTCACAATAAAACTACCCGGACTGTCAAATGATTCATGCCTTATAGTTATTACGGGTCAGAACAAGATTCCCATAATAAAGACTGTGAGATTTGCGGAAACCGCAGGAGAATTCATTAACCTTAAATCTGTTGGAATAAACGACACAGCTGGCAATGATAACGGGGTTGCTGATTATGGCGAATCAGTATTCCTGAAACTGGAAATTAGCAACCTGGGAAACAGCGATGCAGTTAATACTTATGCAAAAATATCATCGTCATCAAGCCTTATTTCAATTACTGCAGATTCGGCCTTTTTAGGAACCTTAGCTCCAGGATCAGAAATAATCACAGATAATGCACTTGCATTTTCAGTTTCTGCTGATATACCTGACAAAGAAGTAGTTCCGGTTGACCTGATGATTAAAAGTCCGGTGTCTGAAAAGCATTTTACCCTAGATATTACGCTTCATTCCCCGAAATTACAGATTATTAATTATTTAATAGACGACAGTTTGCTGGGAAATAACAATGGTATCGCCGATCCGGGTGAGACATTTATTATGCTGTTCAGGGTGAGAAACTATGGATCGAGCGACATATCCGGCCAGCTCAACCTTTTAAGTAACAATGACAATTTCAAGATTATTGAACCCAGTGTAAAATCAGGAGTGATTAAATTCGGAGATATCACAAATATCCCTGTAATTGCCAAAATTTCTGAAAATGTCACAACTGGCAGTTATATATCATTTACCACCAGCCTCGACTGCACACCTTATATTATTAATAAAGACTTCACATTCAGAGTAGGTAAAATACGTGAAAGTTTCGAATCCGAATCTTTTAAAATATTCCCCTGGATCAATAATGGCAATAAACCATGGATAATTACTGAATCAGGTCCGTATGACGGTAATTTCTCAGCCAGGTCAGGAGTTATCGGTAATAACGGCACTTCGTCACTTTCCATAAGGACTTTTTATAATGAGCCCGATTCTATAAGGTTTTATTATAAAGTATCATCTGAACAGAATTATGATTTTCTGACTTTCAGGCTTAACGGGATTGATGTATTCAGAACCTCAGGTGAAATACCCTGGAAAAGTAAAACCATAGCTGTCCCTGAAGGACTCAACCGATTTGAATGGATATATTCAAAAGATAATTCGCAATCGTCGGGTTATGATTGTGCGTGGATCGACATGATCGACTTTGCAGGGGCAGCATCGGTTAAATACATAAAAAATGACCTTGAAGTAGCAAGAATAGTTACTCCGATACAAAAAGACAAATTCGGATATGAGACAGTTACAGCAAAAATAATAAATCTGGGAGCAGATACGGCAAACGGCTTCAACCTGGCTTATAACATCAATAATCATTCGATTCCGGTAGATGAATATTTCAACCTTAAGCTTCCTCCTGCAAATGATTCTGTAACTGTTTCATTCAGGACAAAAGCTGATCTGTCAAAGTACGGGCTTTATAACATTGTGGTTTACAGTACAGGCAATAATGATGATTATACCAGTAACGACACTTTGTATGTCAAACTGGAGAACGATAATATTATAGAGAACCTTTCAGTTTACCCTAATCCATTTACTGAGCATTTTTCAGTTTTTATAAATTCTGAGTATTCCGAAAGAGTTGTTATTTCAATTATTAACATGGCTGGCGCCAGGTTATACCAGACTGAAAAAAACATACTTAGCGGGGATAACACCATAGTGTTGTCTCTTAGCGATCTGAAACCTTCAGTATATTATCTTAACATCAGGGGCAGTACAATAAACAAGACTATTCCAATAATTAAAATAAACAAATAGAATCATTTGCAAGTATAATACGTATTATGTCAGAAATTACACCAACGCGGGACATGGCAATGGCCCTTTTCAAAAAGTATAATAAATCAGAAAGCCTGTTTAAGCATGCTCTGGCTGTTGAAGCCGTTATGCGTTATATGGCGCGCAAGTCGGAAGAGGATATTGAGAAGTGGGGCATAACAGGTCTGATCCATGATCTGGATTATGAGATGTATCCGGATAAGCATTGCATAATGACAGAAAAAATATTAAGGGAAAACAGCTGGCCCGAAGAATATATAAGGGCCGTGATTAGTCACGGCTGGGGTATCGTAACAGATACAGAGCCTTTATCGCTTATGGAAAAGACATTATTTGCTATGGATGAACTGACAGGTCTTGTTACAACAAGTGCTCTTGTGAGACCTTCAAAAAGCATTATGGATATGGAAGCCAGGTCGGTAAAGAAAAAATGGAAGGATAAACGTTTTGCAGCGGGTGTAGACCGTGCCATTATTGAGAAAGGCGCAGAGATGCTTGGAGTTACACTGGACGAGCTGATAACCGATTGCATTATGGGAATGAGAGAGGCAGCTCCTGCGCTTGGACTGGCTGAATAAAAAGACGCCGTCTGAAAAGACCGCTTTAACCTCCGGAACTGCATCGTTTGAGTATTAATCGCATATGCATGTAAAGTGGTTAAGGCTAAAATCTTTTCAGACGGTGTTCTTGTTTTCTGCTTATAATGATTACATTATTTTCAGCTTGATATTCCTGAACCAGACATCATCTCCATGGTCCTGCAGGCCTATATAACCTTCATGTGCAGGGTCAAGGAACCATTTATAGTCTTTGAATTTGGAATTTTCGACCATCTTTTTCCAGTCCGGTGTCCAGAGGTGGAACTCAACAACGTTTTCACCATTCTGGGTAAAAACTACTGTACCCTCATAACACAAAATCTTAACTGAATTCCATTGACCTGCCGGCTTGGCATTTTGTGGTTTAGCAGGTATAAGGTCATAAAGTGATCCAGCCATACGGTCGCCATCTTTTCCAAGTTTTGCATCGGGGTGACGTTCATTGTCAAGGATCTGCATTTCCAGGCCTGATTTCCATATCGGTTCATCAGGAATTTGTTGAGCCAGGATAAAGATACCGCTGTTTCCTCCTTCGCCAATCTTCCATTCAAGTTCGAGCTCAAAATTTTTAAGTTTCTTGTTATAGATGATGTCACCGCCATTACCGGCTTCACCGTTACCGGAACCTATACAATGGAGTGTTCCATCCACCACTTCCCAACCTTTACTGGGAAAGGCAGTACTGTCATACTTTATCCAGCCGTCAGTAGTTTTGCCGTCAAATATTGGGACAAAGCCTGTATCGGCAGCAGCCTGCTGCTCAGTACCGGCCTGAGCCGGTTCATTAGCAGTTGCTTTTTTTGCACTGCCATTGGATCCGCATGAAGTTGCCAGTCCAACAACAAGAACAGACGCTAAAACAATGTTAACAAATTTCATGTGTAATGATTTTGATTTAAAATGTTATAAAAAGTTACAAGCATTAAACAATTCAATTCCTGTTTATGTTTGCTAAAACATGAGAATTTCTTTACGGCATTATAAATCAGATAAAAAAAAGACAGAGGTAAAATTTACCTCTGTCTCTGTTTCTGTTCCAGTTATGCAGGCATATCCGGAAGGGTGAACCCCTTGCGATAAGTATGCCTTATCATTTCATTTGCAAAATCTTTTGCATTCATAGTGATGTTTGGCCTGTTGAATTTAGGATCACCATCAACTATAGTGAAATTATCGGAAACGGTAAGTCTTACTTTGTCGTTATCACCTATATTGGTGAATGTCATATCATTGCCGTCCCAGTCAAGTACTTTATTAAGTCCCTGCAGTCTTACAGCAAGAACACCCATAACAACCATTTCGTTGAATGGTCCTGCTTCTGAGAAGTCAGATTTTGTCTTAACCCTGTTTTCAGGACTTTCTTTACATGCGCGAACCCAGTCCATTTCATGGCCACCGTTCATTGCATTAGGAACTCTTCTCTCTGTCTGAGGTACTTTGGGAACTCGTCCTGAAAGGAGCCATGGGTCTTTACCATAACAACCGCAAACAAGAGTATCTTTTGTACCGTGGAAGAGAACGCCACCACCTGCATCATTCATGTTCTTTCCTGCTGGCCAGCCCTCTGGTTTTGGGGGCTGAAGGCCACCGTCATACCATGTAATGGTTACTTCAGGATACTTCATTTTTGAACCTTTAACAGATTTTCTCTCAGGATAAACCTGGGTTACCATCTGGGCATTAGGAGCACAATCGGTAAGAAGAAGAGTTGAACTACCCTGGGCTTTAATCGGGTACTGCAGACGCAGGCCTTTGAATACAGGATGGAGAATATGGCAAGCCATATCACCGAGGGCACCTGTTCCGAAATCCCACCATCCTCTCCAGTTCCATGGAGTATAGATATGGTTATAGGGACGCATTTTTGCAGGACCAATAAAGAGATCCCAGTTCAGGGTATCAGGAACCCATTCGCCCGGAGGAACATTGAGACCCTGGGGCCAGATAGGACGGTCGGTGAAAGCTTCCACCCTGGTAACTTCCCCTATCTCGTTATTATTCATCCATTCTGTTACAAGGTCAACTCCTTCAGCTGATGCACCCTGGTTACCCATCTGGGTTGCCACATTATATTCAGCGGCAAGTTTGGTGAGCAACCTTGATTCATAAACAGTATGAGTAAGGGGTTTCTGGCAATAAACATGTTTTCCTAGTGTGATAGCATGAGCAGCAACACCGGCATGTGAGTGGTCAGCCGTTGCTACTATAACAGCATCAATCGACTTATCCATTTCATCATACATCTTACGCCAGTCCCAGTACCTTTTAGCGCCGGGATTATCATCGAAGACTTTTTTTGCATAGCCCCAGTCAACATCACAAAGAGCAACAATATTCTCTGTGGGCTTTACATGTTTCAGGTTTGTATTACCCATACCGCCAATACCAACAACTGCAATATTAAGCTTGTCGCTGGGAGCCTTGTGGCCGAGACCACTTACCACCGAGCTTGGCAATATAGTCAGACCTGCGGCTACAGCGC
The DNA here is from genome assembly GCA_046706305.1 of Bacteroidales bacterium. Classification (GTDB taxonomy): domain Bacteria; phylum Bacteroidota; class Bacteroidia; order Bacteroidales; family VadinHA17; genus LD21. The sequence goes on along the minus strand of JBJKPQ010000082.1, from coordinate 7,276 downwards.
CGGTAGTCCCGATAAAATTCCGACGTGTAATTTTGTTTGAATTTTCTTTCATTTCCAGGTAGATTTAAATTTATTATTGATTGATAAAATTAATAATTTTAAAGTAAAGTTGATCAAAGGTTAAATTATATTTAACAACATATTAAGAAATCTATAATTCCCTTATCCAGATATTCCGGAAGCCGACAGGGTTTCCATGGTCCTGTAAAACAATGCTTCCGGCACCATGTTTACGTATGAAATATTCGGGAATTCCAATATACTCTGTTGGCCCACGAAGGCTTACATTATTTTGAATAAGAACGCCATTTTGAAGTACTGTTACTCTCGGGGGTGTTTTAAAGACCGTCGAATCTTCCCCGAATGTAGGAGCTGTATAAATTATATCATATGTCTGCCATTCCCCTGGTTTACGACATACATTGACCAGCGGTGCATACTGCTTGTATATAGCCCCGGCCTGTCCGTTTCTGTAGGTACGGTTATCATAGCTGTCGAGTATCTGAACCTCATACAGTTCCTGAAGATAAACGCCACTGTTACCTCTCCCCTGGCTTTCACCCGTTACAACTGACGGAGTTCTCCATTCTATATGTAACTGGAAATCGTTGAATTTTCTTTTTGATTTGATAACACCAGCTCCTCTAACAGAAACAAGGGCCCCGTCCTCCACTTTCCATTTAGACGGATTACCGCTGTTATCTGTCCATTCAGAATTAATATCGCCGCCATTAAACAATACAATGGCATCTGAAGGAGCATCCCTGTCTGTTGCACCAGGAGTGACTATCTTCACTTCCGGTTCCCATATTTCTGTCATGCCAGGAGTCATTTTTTCAGGCTCCGGAAATTTCTTATCCGAAGGCTGGGTGGGTTGCTGAGCCTTCACTGTACCAATGGCACAGAACATAATGACTGAACTGAAGATTAAAATTTTTTTCATTTGTTGAATTAATTAATTATTACTATATAAATAAAGGTATAAATTAAACCAGGCCTTTAAAGCAAATATAACACAGCAATTATAAAAAACCTAATGATATTTTCCCGGGAGGATAATTGTTTGTTTATTACAAGATTTGTTTAAGTAGAAAAGTCACAAAACAAAAATATTTGCCGGGTTGGATCATACCAATTGTTAAAAAAGTTAAACATAAAACACGTTAAAGCCCCCTAATAAATATGTTTTCAGCCTCTTACAGTGAGCTGTTGAGAGTATTACATTTTTGTTAAAAAAAAACGTTAAAATATTTTAACTATTGAAACAAAACCCTTAAGTTTGTTTTAACAGTAAACTTGCCTGACCTATGATCTTAAATAAGACAGTTTTGTATACATTCAAGCAACAATTCAGCTTGTGCTAAAACCAATATAATTAACCACTTAAATCAATTGAAAAAAAGTATTATCTATTTTAATTAACCTAAATGAATCTAACTATGGTAACTTTGCGAAATTCGGTTTTTTTATTTAGGAGGAGTATTCTATCCCTTCTCCTGTTTGGCTTTGCGATCAGCCTTGCCTATGGACAGCAAAGAACGGTTACTGGTAAGGTAACTTCCGACGACGGAAGTCCTCTGCCGGGTGTTAACATTGTTGTTCAGGGTACTACACAGGGAACGATGTCTGATAATGAAGGAAATTACAGCATCAGTGTTCCCGGGCCCGACGCAGTCCTGTCTTTTTCATTCATCAGTTACACTACCCAGAACGTTACGGTAGGTAACCGCTCAACAATCGACGTTGAACTCAAGGCATCTATTAGTGCGCTTGGCCAGGTCGTTGTAGTAGGTTACGGTACTCAGAAGAAGAAAGAGATTACAAGTTCTATTGCAAGTGTAAATGCAGATGAATTCAATAAAGGTAACGTCGAAACCCCGGTTCAGCTGATCCAGGGTAAGGTAGCCGGTTTGTCTATCAGTAAAGCTGGTGGTGACCCCAACGGTTCATATGACATCAGGCTGAGAGGTCTGAGTACAATTGGTGCCAACCTCGGACCACTTGTTGTTATTGACGGTGTAATCGGAGGATCACTCGACAACGTTGACCCCAACGATATTGAGTCAATCAACGTACTTAAAGATGGTTCTGCAGCAGCTATTTATGGAACCAGGGGTTCCAGTGGTGTTATCCTTGTCACAACCAAAAAAGGTAAAAAAGGAACAGCAGTTGTTGATTACAACTTCTATGTAACCGCACAGACAGTAGCTAAGAACACACCTGTTATGAATTCCACAGAATGGAGAGCTCTCAGGGATGAAGTTAACCAGGGTTCAGCCAACCCGGTGGGAACTGATTTCGGAGATAATACAGACTGGTTCAAGGCTATTGAGCAAACAGGTATCTCACAGGTACATAACATCTCAATGTCAGGCGGCAGTGAAGAGACAAGCTATCGTGCATCTGTCAACTATCGTGACGTTCAGGGTATCATGATCCATACGGGCAACTCACAGCTGAACGGAAGGATCAACATTACCCAGAAAGCAATGAATAACAAGCTCACACTTGACCTCAATATGGGTGCAACAGAAAGAACATCACAGTATGGCTTCAATTCAGCATTCAGGTATGCAACCATTTACAACCCGACTGCTCCCATAAGAAGCTCTGATGCAGCTTATGACAAATACGGCGGATATTTCCAGCAGGTACTTTTCGATTATTATAACCCTGTTGCAATTCTTGATCTTAATAAAAACGAAGGTAAAAACAGGCTCCTCGACCTTTCATTAAAAGGAACCTACCAGATATTAAAAGGCCTGACCGTTGACGCTTTCTACTCACTTCAGAATACAGGTGACCTTACCGGTGTTTATTATAATTCTCATGATTACTGGGGTGGTATGAACAGGAACGGTCTTGCTTCAAGATCAGCCAACCAGCATGCCAGCCGCCTGTTCGAATCAACAGTTCACTACCAGGGCGACATATCATCAGATGTTAACCTGAGTGTACTTGGTGGTTATTCATACCAGGATTTCACAAATGAAGGTTTCTATGCCCAGGGTGGTGATTTCATAACAGACGATTTCACATTCAATAACCTTGGTGCAGCGCTTGATTTCAAAAACGGAAAAGGTACAATAACAAGCTATAAGAATTCCAATAAGCTTATTGCTTTCTTCGGTCGTATTAACCTCGACATTAATGGAATGTGGTTCGTTTCGGCAAGTGCCCGTTATGAAGGATCATCAAGGTTCGGTTCAGCTGAGAAATGGGGTCTGTTCCCTGCCATCAGCGGTGGTGTTGATATAGCAAGTCTTCTTAATGTAAGCTTTATTGACAACCTTAAACTGAGAGCCAACTATGGTATGACCGGTAACCAGCCGTCAGACAGCTACCTTTCACTTCTGCGCCTCGGCCCACAGGGTAACTTCTATTACAATGGCACATTTGTTCCCGGCTATTCACCGGTCAGCAATGCTAATGCAGATCTTAAATGGGAGAAAAAAGGTGAATTTGACGCAGGTTTCGATTTCTCATTATGGAAATCAAAACTCTCCGGTTCATTTGACTACTACACAAGAACCACCACCGACCTGTTGTTCCAGTACCAGGTTCCTGTTCCTCCAAACCTCTACAGCCAGGCATGGCTTAACCTTGGTAAGATCAAAAGTAGTGGTCTCGAAATGTCACTTACTTATAACGTGCTGAACAAATCAGACATTTCATATACCACCACACTTACACCATCATACATAATCGAAAACACACTTGTATCCCTGTCGGGAACATTTAATGGTGCTGATCTTAAGTATGGTGTTCAGGATCTCGGTGACATGGGTTCACCAGGACAGAACCAGACACCTCTCATCAGAGTTGAAGAGGGAAAACCTATCGGTCAGCTTCTTACCTATGTATATGAAGGTATTGATGATAATGGTAACTTCCTGTTTAAAGATGTTAACGGTGATGGTCAGGTTGATGCATCCGACCGCACAATAACCGGTAACGGTCTGCCTAATTTCCTGATTGGATGGGGTAACACAGTGACATATAAAAACTGGGATCTCAATGTATTCTTCCGTGGAGTATTCGGACACGATCTTATCAACTCCTTCCGTGGATTCTACGAAGTGCCTGCATATATTTCATCATACAACCTGCCGAAAACTGCAGCCGACATGCGTAATGCCAATGGTGAACTTCTTAAAGTTACCTCTGGTACACTGTCAAGCCTGTATGTTGAAAATGCCTCATTTGTTTCTCTCGATAACGCGAGCCTGGGTTACAACTTCAACCTGCCAAAGAGCTCTGTATTCAGCAAGATAAGGGTATATGTAGCCGGTAACAACCTGTTCTACATAACCAAGTACAAAGGCGTTGATCCTAACCCCAGGTATGTTGACACAGCTACCGATTTGGGAACATATAACAATCCTCTCTTACCAGGTATAGACAGGAGGAATACATGGTTCAGGACAAGATCATTCACCTTTGGTGCAAACATTGTATTTTAATCCTGAAAATGAATGAGACATGAAAACAAAAGAAAGAAATAATATGAAAAAATTACTATTCCGCTTACGATTTGTAGTGATTGTACTTATTGCCGTTGCTTTTGGCCAGTCATGTACTAATCTGGAAGAAACTCTCTACAGCGAGGTTACGCCTAGTAACTTCTTCAAGAGTGATGCGCAGTTCGTATCAGCACTTGGTGCTGCCTATACACAGTTTGGGGGCTATGCTTCTGGCTCAGTCTTCAACCTGCAGGAAGCAACAACTGACGAAATGGTCGTTCCTACTAGAGGTTCAGACTGGGATGATGGTGGTAACTGGAGAAGGCTCCACCTTCACTCATGGAAATTTGAAGACAATGACTTCGGTTCAGCATGGGACTTCTGCTTTGGCGGTGTTAACACGGCCAACCGTCTCATCTACCAGTTCCAGACTCTGTCAGATAACGGACAGGTTGATCCGGCTCAGGCTGCTACTTATATTTCAGAGTTAAGGGCAGTTCGTGGATTCTTCTACTGGCAGCTCGTTGACCTTTATGGTAATGTTCCATGGGTTACCGATTTCGCTACAGCTGAAGCCACACCTCCTACTGTTGACAGAACAACAGTGTTTAACAACCTCATCGCTGACCTGGAGGATGCAGTTCCCCTTCTTAGCAAAACAGTTGACGGTACAACTTATGGCCGTATGAACTATTATGCAGGTATGACTCTCCTCGCAAAACTTTACCTTAACGCAGGCGTTTACACCGGTACACCACAATGGTCGAAGGTAATCACCGCTTGTGATGAAGTTATTAACTCAGGTAAATACTCTCTTGAGAGTAACTACTTCAATAACTTCGCAGCTAAGAATGAAGGTTCGAAAGAATTCATCTTCGCTATTCCTTATGATCAGATATTCTTCACAGGATTCAACCTCGACATGCAGACTCTGCACTATGGCAGCCAGTATACATACAACCTTACCGCACAGCCATGGAACGGTTTCTGTACACTTGAAGAGTTCTATAACTCCTATAGTGATAATGACCTCAGGAAAGGTGATGTAGGTACAGTTGACGGTCCTGCAGCCAGAAGAGGTAACTTCCTTGCAGGTTACCAGTATACAGCAGGTGGCACAAAAGTTATGGACGATGGTGCTGATGCCGGCGATCCTGATGGCAAACCTGTTAACTTTGGTAACATAGGTGACATGGTTGACGGACAACCTGCACCGCAAATAAATGAACTTGGACCACAGGCATGGCGTCAGTCAGGTGTCAGACTCGGTAAATGGGAATTCGAGATGGGCGCAACTGAAAACATGAACAATGACTTTTCAGTATTCCGTTATGCTGATGTTCTTCTTATGAAAGCAGAAGCTCTCTGGAGAACAGGTAACGAAGCAGCTGCTTTACCTCTTGTAAATCAAATAAGGGAAAGAGCAGGTCTTAATGATCTGACAAGTCTTGATGGCCCTGTCAGCTTCGATATGACCGGCCCGAGTGTTGCCGGCGGTGAACTGTTCAATGAAATTGGCCGTGAAATGTTCTTAGAGCATAACAGACGTCAGGACCTCATCCGCTGGGGATTCTGGAATAAAAATGACGAATGGGCTCTTCCATTCCATAATGTTGGTGATGTTTTGAAAACCGGCGATGCTAAACTTAACATCTACCCTATCGGACGTGACAAATTATCAGCTAACCCGAATCTTGTACAAAACCCGGGCTACTAGTAATTATTAACAAATAAATTCTTTAAGAGAGCAAGCAATTATTATATTTGCTTGCTCTCTTTCTTTTTATGCAAGATGAGAAGGACTATTACTAAACCGGTGATTCCAGAATATGCGATATTTGAGGTTAAGAGATTTCATTGCGGGGTTCATTCTGATATCTTATTCACTTGTTTCATGCAACTCACATCGTGCCGGAAGTGATGAAGGGAAACTGTTTACCCTTCTCAACAGCAGGCAAACTCATATCGATTTCAATAATCAGCTTAAATACACCGAGGATTATAATACTTACACGTACAGGAATTTTTACAACGGTGCAGGTGTGGGTCTTGGTGATTTTAACAATGATGGTTTAACTGATATCTACTTCTGCGGCAATCTTGTGGGTAATAAACTTTATATAAACAAAGGCAACTTTGTTTTTGAAGATGTCACTGATAAAGCAGGTGTCGGGTGCGACAGTGTATGGTCGACCGGTGTCAGCATTGCCGATATCAATGGCGACGGATGGCTTGATATCTATGTGTGTAAATCTGGTGCTCCCGGAGGGAAGCACCGGCATAATGAGCTTTTTATAAATAACGGCGACCTCACATTCACTGAAGAATCTGAAGAATACGGACTGGCCGATATGGGATTGTCAAACCATGCAGCTTTTTTCGATTATGATCGCGATGGTGACCTCGACTGTTATCTTTTAAATAATTCTTTCCAATCAGTTAGTGATTTTGATCTTAAGCCCGGAGAAAGAAATATCAGGGATACACTCGGGGCAAATAAACTTTATCGTAACGATAATGGTCATTTTACCGATGTCAGCAGGGATGCAGGTATATATGGTAGTAAAATAGGTTTTGGACTTGGGGTCAGCGTGGGTGATGTTAATCGTGACGGATGGCCGGATATTTATATATCAAACGACTTTTTTGAACGCGACTATCTGTATATAAACAACCGGAACGGCACCTTCACTGAAGCTCTGGAAGAACAGATGGGTGAAATAAGCCTTGGGGCCATGGGAGGTGATATGGCTGATATAAACAACGATGCTTATCCTGAGATCTTCGCTACTGAAATGACTCCTGAAGACAAT
>JBJKPQ010000081.1:0-10858 GCA_046706305.1 Bacteroidales bacterium | reverse complement strand
AGATAAGGCCGTTCTGATAACTGTAATAGCCCATCCTGGTTAGCATCCTGCGATATGAAGGTGTATAGGTCATATGCTACATTGCTGATTACCACTTCACCCTTCCCGTCTGCTTACATGCAACCGGTTTCCCTGTCAAGGTAAAAAAATTCAACCGTGAACTGTACCTGTCAGATCAAAAGAAACTAAAAATATCGAGATTGCATAATTCCGTACCGTTTTTGGTAACAGCACCTGAAATATCTTGAGGCATATGCCGGCATCCCGTCAGTCTTGCAGCTGCCCTTACCAGTGGAGGAGATCCTTCAATGCGGCTCTCCTGGATTATCCCTTCTTTTACAAAAAGACTGCAATAATGCTCCTCACCCTCAAATGAGAAATGTTTATTGAAATGATATTCCGGGCCGTATGCATAATTCCATTCCCATGTATGATATTTTCCAACAGCAAGTTCACTGGCATTATGCCGGTGAGCTTCATCCAGGATATAAGGGTGCATTTCATCGCTTTCCCGTATAAGGAAACTAACCAGTTGCTCCCAGAAATCGTCAATATTGCGCATTCGGGGCAACATCGTCCTTAGGTTTGTTACTTCCGAGGGATTGGAATCAACAGAGCGTGAGGAGTAACACGATTTATCCTTCCTTATTGACTTACCCAGTTCGCTGAGCGATGCATCAAATAATAAAGTACCATGGTGCAAAACCCTTTCCCTGTGAACGTGCTCTGCATTGCCTGATATTTTAAGGCCGTTCACCCTGATATCATTCTTGCCCTCAAAACGGGCATCTATACCCAACGATTGAAGGAAATTGATAATGGGTGCAGTATATTTTCTGAAGTCAACCTGTTTCCCTTTCTCACTGCCGGTAATAAATGAGAAATTCAGGTTGCCCCTGTCGTGAAAGACAGTTCCGCCTCCGGATATTCTGCGGATGACAGGGATTTTATTTTCGATCGTAAATTTTGTATCTGCCTCTTTATGGGCTGTCTGATGTTTCCCGATAATTAAAGCAGGATTATTCCTGTAAAAGAATGCGAAATCCCTGTTGTCATTTTTAAGGAGTACCTCTTCAACAGCAAGGTTAAAAAAGGGATCGGCCGATTCACTGTTCAGGTAATACATATACAACTTTTAATGTCCCGTTTAATGTCATAACATTTTCAGACAGGGACGCACCGGAAGCTTATCCTGAATTTTGCCCGTTCTCAAACCATGGTCTGCTACTTAATATCTTTCTGTCAGTAATTACATAAAGATTATAAAACCCCCAGCCAATAACAGCGCCCAGTATAGATCCGCAAATCACATCACCCGGATAATGAACCCCCAGGTAGATCCTGCTATACCCCACAACGAGGGCCCATATGACAATACTTACCGAGAACCACCTCCTTTTGATGAACAACAGGCTCAGCAGGGCAACATCAAAAGAATTTGTAGCATGAGAAGAGACGAAACCATACAGACCACCGCACTCACCCCTGAATAAATGTACTATTCCCTGAAGTGCAGGATCGTGACAGGGACGCAGCCTCTGTACCATATTCTTTATCAATACAGATGCCTGGTCGGAAAAAGCGGCAGCAACTGCAATAAAGAGTAAAATCACAAGGAATTTCCGCTTGTATTTTATTCCTATTGTTATCAGAATTCCAAGGTAAAGAGGGACCCATATCAGCTTGCCACTTATTGCATGCATAACCTGATCCCAGAAAGGAGAATGTGCTGAGTTAAGGAATATAAAAAGCTGTTGATCGAGATGTTCCGGCATAATTACCTGCTGTTATTTAATACTTTCCATATCATATCCTTCAGTGTAACAATACCCTGTCCGGTAAGAGATGAGATAAATACTCTGGGTACATCGGGCAGGTCCATTCGTATCTCGTCCATCAGTTCATCATCGAGCATATCCGATTTCGATATGGCAAGAACTCTCTGTTTATCGAGCAGGTCGGGATTATACATTCTAAGCTCATTTACAAGTACTTCATATTCTTCCTTTATATTATCACTGTCGGCTGCCACAATGAAGAGCAGCATTGAATTTCTTTCAATATGCCTGAGGAACCGTATACCCAGCCCTTTACCTTCATGGGCGCCTTCAATTATTCCGGGAATATCGGCCATAACAAACGACCTGTCATCGCGATAACTCACAATTCCCAGGTTAGGTACGAGTGTGGTGAAAGCATAGTCGGCAATTTTTGGTTTAGCGGCGCTGACAACCGACAGAAGAGTTGATTTTCCGGCATTTGGGAATCCTACCAGACCCACATCTGCCAGTATCTTAAGTTCAAGGATGAACTCGTCCTCCACTCCCGGTTCGCCTGGTTGCGCATATCTGGGTGTCTGGTTTGTTGAAGACTTGAAATGAGTGTTGCCCAGGCCACCTCTTCCTCCACGGGCCAGAATTTTCTCTATGCCGTGGCCTGTTATCTCAAAGAGAACTTCACCAGTGTCTGCTTTTTTAGCAATAGTACCTAGCGGTACTTCGACAATAACATCTTTCCCGTCAGCACCTGTTGCCTGTTGCCTGCCTCCCGATTCTCCGTGTCCGGCAAAAATATGACGTTTGTATTTAAGATGAAGGAGAGTCCACATCTGGTCGTTTCCTCTCAGGATGATGTGGCCTCCCCTTCCTCCGTCGCCCCCATCGGGGCCGCCTTTAGGCTCAAACTTCTCCCTTCTCAGATGGGCCGAGCCTGCTCCGCCTTTACCTGACCTGCAATAAATCTTTATATAATCTACAAAGTTGGAGCCTGACATATTTGTATGATTGCCCGTTGACTATCGAGAAAAGGTTATACAGATCATTTCCCTGCAGTCACGGAATTCATTAAACGAATTTCTGCATCTGTGAAGAAAGCCTGCCGAAGATATCCTCAATGGATCCCATCCCGTCTACAGGCTGGTATATGCCTTTTTCTTCACAATAATTAATTATTGGTTCTGTTTTGTCCCTGTAAACACTTATCCTGTTCTCAATAACAGTAGGATCCTTATCATCAGGCCTTCCAGAGAGTTCAGCTCTTCCTACAAGCCTTTTTACAAGTTCATCATGTTCTACATCAAGGGCAAGCATAAGATCGATCTTCATCCCTCTTTCATTGAGCATTTTTTCGAGAGAGACAGTCTGAGCCACAGTCCGCGGGAATCCGTCAAAAAGGAAGCCCGCAATACCCTTGCTGCTGTCAATCTTGTTGGCAATCATTTCAATAACAACTTCATCAGGGACAAGCTCACCTTTTGACATTATTACACTCATCTTCTTTCCAAGCTCAGTGCCTGCTGCAATTTCAGCACGCAGCATATCACCTGTTGAAAGGTGAAGTAGATTGAATGTTTCCGCAAGTTTTACTGACTGTGTCCCTTTTCCTGATCCCGGAGGGCCAAAAATCAAAAAATTAACCATGGTTTTAAATTAATTATGAATTAAATAATATGAATTTAGTTAAAATATCCGGGTTATTCGACCAGCGTGTAAACCGAAGGTATATTACGCCCGTACCCGTCATAATCCAGACCATAACCGACTACAAAATCATTTGGAATCCTGAAGCCGACATAATCGAGAAAGATATCCTTCTTATAGGCATCCGGCTTATAAAGCATAGTGGCGATCTTTATTTCGGATGCTCTCCTTATAACAAGTTCCCCGAAAACTCTTTCAAGGGTGTTCCCCGTATCAACAATATCCTCTATTACAACAACTGTTTTATTACGGATGTCCTCATTCCAGCCAATAAGCTCCCTTATGGCACCTGAGGAGCTCGTGCCTTCATATGAAGCCAGTTTAATAAACGAAATTCTTGATTCAAGCTCTATTCGTCTGAACAGGTCGGCCGCGAACAGAAAGGCACCGTTGAGAATGCCAAGAAAAACAACATCCTTGCCTGCAAGGTCGTTGTTTATCTGCCCGGCAAGTTCATCTATCCTGTTTTTTATTTGTTCTTCGGTTATTAGTTCTTTGAATGTCTTGTCTAATATGCTGATTTCTTTCATAATGATGTGTTGAACTGTTAACCGGTGCGAAAATATGAAAATAATACCTTACTTTTGTCCTTATCAGCAAGTTAAATTAAATAAATTTAAATGGAACCATTAGTAAGTATTATAATGGGCAGTACATCAGACCTGCCGGTAATGGAAAAAACAGCTGACATCCTGAATAGTTTCAGGATACCTTTTGAGATGAATGCCCTGTCAGCACACAGAACTCCCGATGAAGTTGAAAAATTTGCGAAGAACGCAGCAGGGCGGGGCATTAAAGTTATAATTGCTGCCGCAGGTATGGCTGCTCACCTGCCCGGTGTAATAGCAGCCATGACACCGGTTCCGGTGATAGGCGTGCCTGTTAAAGCATCGCTGGAAGGACTTGATTCAATTTTCTCAATTCTCCAGATGCCTCCTGGAATACCGGTTGCCACAGTAGGAGTAAATGCATCCATGAACGCCGGGATACTGGCAGCCCAGATCATAGCAACAGGTGATAAGGATTTGATGAAAGAAGTAATCAGTTACAAGGAATCCCTGAAAAACAAAATTGTAAAGGCCAATGAAGAGCTCAGAAAGGTCAAATACGATTACAAAACAAATTAATGTTTATCGAGCTTTTCTTTTTTAATTGAAGAACGTTGCCGGGACATGTTCCGCAACCTTGTCGGGGCACCCTGAACCGCCGTGCCCCGGTTACTTACCGTAATTTTTACCCGGAGAGCTTTCTCCACTCGCCGTTTTTTTGTATCTTGTGCTTATTAAACTGGAACGGTTGAGCTCGCTGCAAAAAATAGCTGTTTCATTATTCTTACTGTTTTCCTCCTTTAGCGCCTCGGGCGGCGATCCACCTTATTATCAGCCCGGTGCAGCCGAAGCCGGAATGGGAGAGGTATGCATAATGAGAAAGATCCCAATGTCTTTCTTGGATAACCAGGCATCTTTGGCTTTTAATCAAAGTTTTTTCGCAGGTATCACTTATAACGACAGATTTTCTATTAAGGAACTGGGAACACGTACTGTCTTCATGGCATTTCCCTCAGGAAAAGCATCTATTGGACTCATTTACAGGCATTCGGGTTACTCCGATTATAAACGCGACATTGGAGGACTGGCCTGCGGTATCAGGCTATCCGATATTATGGCAGCAGGTGTACAGTTAGATATCCTGTCGGAAAGAGCTGCTGCAGATTATTACGATCACATGACTCTTTCATGTGAAACAGGTATAATTATCAGCCCCGATGAAAAGACCTCAATAGGGATACATGTTATAAACCCGGTACCCAACTCCCTCAGAAAAGAGGCAATGCCCCTGACCGTAAGGGCCGGTGCCGGCACATACCTTGACAGATCACTCTTTGCCGGCCTTGAAGCAGAGATGACTACCGGTGGCAGCCTGGTGCTTAAGACAGGATTTGAATATGAAGTGATTAAAGACCTCAGGCTCAGGGGTGGATTCATAACAAAAAACAATGCCTTTACTTTCGGGATAGGATATGGTGTAAAGATGGTTATAGCTGATATAGGATTTATTATACATGACCGGCTGGGAACAAGTACAACAGTGTCTATAATATTTAAATTCAAATAAGTACATGTAATCGCAAAGTTTTTAGTTACACAAAGATAACACAGAGGGTTACAGAGGGAAATACAAAGTAATACATACAAGTCCAGCAATTTGTTAATGGAATAGAGACAAATAATAAATCAAATAATAATGTAACTGAATAAGATGACTGAAACAATTATTGGTTGTGCAATTGAAGTACACAGGACTCTTGGCCCTGGTTTGTTGGAATCTTCTTATGAAGAGTGTCTTGCCTATGAATTAATTAATAAAAATTTAACTGTAAAAAGACAACAACCAACACCTGTTATATATAAAAACATCAAATTAGATTGCGGATATAGAATTGATATCCTGGTTTCGGATTTAACTGTCCTGAAGCTGAAAGTAGTCGAAGCCATTAATCCTGTCCATAAAGCACAGATACCAACCTATATGAAATTCTCAGCTAAACCCGTGGAACTTTTAATCAACTTCAATGTAACATTATTAAAAGAAGGGATCAGGCGATTAAGAATGTAAACTCTGTGCCCCTCTGGGTTACTGCTCTGTGATACTCAGTGTAACTTATATATATTTCATGGTCAGATATTTTATCATAATATGGTTTATCCTTATATGTCCCGATATTTTTTGCCAGGCCGCTAATGAATCTATTATCATTGCACAGGTTTCAGAGGAGCTGGCTGCGGGAGCCACCGATGAACAGGAAGCAGCCCGGTACACAGAGATGCTCCACGATCTCGTCGATGATCCCGTTAACATCAACTCGTCCGATCCGGATGAGCTATCAAGACTCTTCTTTCTTACTGACTTCCAGGTGAAATCGCTGGCCGACTACACACGGACGACCGGAAGAATACTATCAATATATGAAATAGAAGCTATCCCGGGCTTTGACAGGGATCTTGCTTTAACTTTAGCTCCATTTATTAACCTCGATGATTACCATGCCCTGTCATCATACAACGGTCGATGGAGAAATAATTTCATAACAAGTTACTCTTTCAGGACTACCGACAGGGATACCGCAGCTCCCGGCGCTCCCTGGCGATCTCTCTCCAGGTACAGGTTTACCGCAGGCAGCCTCAGTGGCGGATTTACAGCGGAAAAAGATGCCGGAGAAAAATTTTTTCGCGGTAACTCATTAATTCCTGATTTTTTCTCAGCAAACATCTGTTATACAGGGAACGGAATAATAAGAAAGATCATTGCCGGGGACTATTCCGCCAGGTCGGGACAGGGAACTAACTTTAATACCGGTATCCGGACAGGTCTATCACTTGCGACACCCGGATATATGGCTGCTAAAAGTGAAATAAAGCCTTATACCTCAACAGATGAAAATAATTTCTTCAGGGGAGCAGCAGTCTCAGCACGATTTAAGAATATGGCTGCCTTTGTATTCTTCTCTCACAACACCAGGGATGCTGCAATTGAGCTGACTGAAGGAAAAGAAAGTAATCGCATAACAGGATTTTATAACACCGGGCTCCATAACACCCAAGCGGGTATTCTCAAAACAGATGCCGTTGTAATAACAAGTTTCGGAACAGAGATCAGTTATGATTTCACAAAAATTAAGGTTGGCCTGTCGGGGATTATCGACAGGTTATCAATGAGCATGGAAAACACCTCTGCCAGGGCAGAGTCTTTATACGATTTTTCCGGTTCCTCTAATTCAGTCCTGACAGCATTCTATAACAGTGCAATAAATAAAATCCTCCTTTTCGGTGAGCTATCGGCAAATGGAGCAGGCAGACATGCTTTTGTACAGGGACTATCTCTCAAACCGGCAAGCCGTCTCATGCTTAACATGTTATACCGCAATTATTCTCCCGGATACACAAGCCTTCATGGTAAAGGACCGGGCATGAGTTCCGGAACAGAAAATGAGGAAGGTCTCCTGGGGAACTTCAGCTTTGAAGCAGCTAAGCATCTTTATATAACAGGAGGATGCGATATTACCCGGTATCCATGGCTTAAATACAGATGCAGCGCCCCGTCATTCGGGATAAGGAAGGAACTGCTCGTAAGATTTTCCCCTTCAGAAAAACTTACAATGGAAGGATTATACACATACAGGTATTCCATAAGGGACAGTGGCAATAATGCGGGTATCAAAACCCAGATGCCTTTAATAACCCGGGATATAAAAACAATAGTAAGATATTCGCTTACGGAAAAACTAAAAACATCAACAAGGATCGAATATAAAAGTGTGAATTCCCTTTCGGCCAGAGGATATCTCCTGCTGCAGGATCTGAATTTCAGTCCTGGCAGAATCCCGTTAATGGTATGGCTTCGATATTGCATATTCAACACAACGAATTATGATTCAAGAATATACACTTACGAGAATGATATGCTCTACAGTTTCAGCATACCTGCATTGTCAGGTTCAGGAAGCAGGTGTTATATAATGATCAAATGGTATGCCGGCAAGATGGCAGAAATAAGGATCAGGTATGGCATTACATCAATAAGTGGTAATAAAGGAATTCCTGCTGACAGGGAAGATTTTAAGATGCAGCTCCGGCTTAAGTTCTGATTATTTTGAAAAAGCTTAATTATCAGAAGGAGTTTTTATATCCTTTATATTAAGCTGAAGGTTTCTTGTCCCCCTGAATTCATTCATTTCAAGGGAATAACAAACATCAAAGGGTAGTCCGCTTCTGATATATTCAAAATGATCTGCCTGGTTAAACGCTATTGCCGAAAAACTCTTCCTGCAAGTTTCCTCCTGGCACAGATCAAGTTTCAGGTGTTCCCCGCTTGATCCAACCATCCTGCCTGTACCTGTATCATAGACATTCCTCGAGACAAAAACGGGAGACATGTTATCAGGTCCAAAAGGCTGGAACAGGCTCATTGTTTTGTAAAAGTCTTCATTTATCTCGTCAAACGGGAGTTCGGAATCTACGAAAATCCTTGGTACAAGCTGGTCTTCCGAGATAGTATTTGTTACATATTCCTCAAACCTTTCCCGGAAAGGATCGATATTCTCCTTCTTCAAAGTCAGTCCGGCAGCATACATATGTCCTCCGAAACTTTCCAGAAGATCGCTGCATGATTCAATAGCCTGGTACAGGTCGTAACCCTGAACTGAGCGGGCAGAGCCGGTGGCAAAACCATTAGATTCGGTCAGTATCACTGTCGGACGGTAATAGGTTTCTATGAGTCTTGATGCCACTATGCCTATTACACCCTTTTTCCATGTAGGGTTATAAAGAACCGTTGTTTTTGAATTAGTATTGCGCTGATTATCAGCTATCATCTTCATTGCTTCCGTGGTTATAACACGGTCCACATTACGCCTTTCAATATTAAAACTGTTAATTTCCTTGCTTATGCCGGAAGCCAGATGTTTGTCTTCGGAAACAAGCAGATCCACTGCCTTGCTGCCGGTCTCCATACGTCCAGCAGCATTTATACGGGGGCCTATCTTAAACACAACATCCTCTATTGTAAGGGCACGCGACACCTCCGATTCTCTTATAATCTCCCTCAGACCTGTACGTGGTGATTCGTTGAGTTGTTTCAGCCCGTAATAGGCCATTACCCTGTTTTCTCCTGTCAGGGGAACAATATCGGATGCAATGCTTACAGCAACCAGATCGAGATAATGAATTATATTACTGAAAGGTATACCCTGTATCCTGGAATAGGCATGTATCAGTTTAAACCCGACACCACAGCCCGACAGGTGCTTGTACGGGTAATTGCATGTCAGCTGTTTCGGATCCAGTACTGCAAGAGCCCCGGGAATTTCGTCGCCTGGATAATGATGATCGCAAATAATTACATCCAGCCCTTTGGCTGATGCATATTTAACCTTCTCCACAGCCTTTATTCCGCAGTCAAGTGTAATAACCAGCCGGCAGTTATTCTCAACAGCAAAGTCAAGGCCTTTCAGTGATACACCGTAACCTTCCTTATACCTGTCGGGGATATAATAAAGGACATTTGAGTATTGTTCTTTCAGAAAGGAATACACGAGTGCAACTGCGGTAGTACCGTCAACATCATAATCGCCGTAGACTAGTATTTTTTCATTCTTCTTAACTGCTGTGGAAATCCTGTCTACAGCAATATTCATATCTTTCATCATGAAAGGGTCATGCAGGTAATCAAGACTGGGTGTAAAGAAGGCCTTTGCCTCTTCGGCCGAGGTTATCTCCCTCTGTACCATGAGGTTAGCCAATACGTCCGATACACCAAGGGCTCCTGCCAGCTGTTTTACCACAGCTGTATCTCCTTTATCCTTAATTACCCATTTCTTTTCCATCCATTCATGTATTAATCCACTCCAGGTCAAATACTTCCCGGAGGTTATTTCTAACCAGTTCTTTTACATAGCCCATCTCATGCGCTCTTCCTGTCTCTTCTTTTAATGAAGTTACGCCTTTATCCGTAAACCCGCATGGATTTATAAAATTAAAATAGGAAAGATCCGTATTTACATTGAAGGCGAAGCCATGCATTGTAACAAAACGGCTTGCCTTCACTCCTATGGCACAAATCTTTCTCGATTTGCCAGCATCGCCGGCATCCAGCCACACTCCTGTTGCTCCCTTCAGTCTCGAGGCTTTCAGTCCGAATATCTTAACTGTATTGATAACAGCCTCTTCAATCCGGAATATATATTCCTTCATCCCTATTCCTATTTGTTCGAGGTCAAAAATAGGATATCCTACAAGTTGCCCCGGACCGTGATATGTAATATCTCCTCCCCTGTCGATCCTGTAAAATGTTGCACCTCTCGATTGGAGTCTGGCTGTATCGATCAGCAGGTTATCTTCGGACCCGCTTTTTCCCAGCGTATATACATGAGGATGTTCTACAAAAATAAGTGTCCCGGGCAATTGACTTCCATTTTTAATCTCATCCCGGTTATCCTGATTTTTGCTATCAACAAGCTTATTAAAGATAGTTGCCTGGAGATCCCAGGTCTCTTTATAATCCTTCTGTCCTATATCCTTATATTCAACGCAATAGCTCAAACCCTGCTTTATAATTTCGTGATGCTAAGATAAGTAAATTTATTGTCCTTCAACATGTTTTTCTGCATGAAATGACGATCGTACAAGAGGGCTTGATTCGACAAAACTAAAGCCTTTTTCGAGTGCCATCATCCTGTATTTCCCGAATTTTTCAGGTTTGATATAATCAACAACTTCCATATAGCCGGGCCCCGGTTTAAGGTATTGTCCTATTGTCAGAACAGTGCATCCTGCATTATAAAGATCGTCCATTGTCTGCTCTATCTCAGCTTCATTTTCCCC
>JBJKPQ010000080.1:0-10213 GCA_046706305.1 Bacteroidales bacterium | reverse complement strand
TGCGCTAGCCAACTGCGCCACACCCCGTTTTTTTTATTTGGCTTCTTTTTTTTCTTCCAGAACGACCCTCACGCCCTGCGTGATGCGCTAGCCAACTGCGCCACACCCCGTTATTACCTCCATAGCCTTAGCGAAGGAGGACTCAAACTTTATGCAAAAATAATTAACAATTTGGATTCTGCAAACTTTGAAGTTATAAGTGAATGCACATGTTCAGAAAACATGAAATCCCCTTCTGTCCATCTTGGAATGATGACCGTCAATGAATTTATTATCAGGGCAAAATACGTCTTCCTTCTTCTTTAATCCTTTATTGTTTCCGAAAGCCTCTTTGCCTCCATTGCTTTTTTATAACTGAATGTGGTATCAATGTTATAGGCTTTCATAAATGAATCGTAGGCTTTGTTATAATTCTTTACAAACATGTAATAATCTCCCTTTGAATCATAAACATTAGGATTTTCCGGTTGAAGCTCAATGTACTTATCAAAGGCTGCCTCTGCCTTATCGCCCTGGTTGAGTTGCATATAGACATATCCCAGCATGTTATGAACAGGCGCAGGGTTATTCGTTTTGGTAAGTAATTTAGAGAGTGTTCCAAGTGATCCGTTTGCATCTTTAATGAGGCTTTGAAAAAAACTCAAAAAATAATATGCGTTATCATCACCCGGATACATTTCAACAAGCTGCCGGCCTACATCCGTAACATCAATCTGCTGATTATCTGTTAATTGCATAAGCGCACCCTTCAATAATTCTTCTGCCTCACTTAACTTCTCCTCGCAATTAATTGCTGCTGCCGCATGTTCATTAAACATGTCTGTATCACTCATGTTATACAAAGCCAGTCGAAGATTAGCCATGAAAAAATCGGGGTCTTCATTAAGCGATTGTTCCAGGAAATCAAATCCTTTTTGGAAGTTGACATAGTCAAAATATTTCATAGCCTGGTTATAGGATTCCAGTGCCTCGTTGGAATTTGCGGTTACCGGAATTTTGTCAGTCACTGCTGTCTGGGAATATGAAACTATACCTGCAGCATATATCATTAACAGAAATACTGTTTTTTTCATAATTCCTGAGTTTATCAAGTTTATTCCGAGTTGTAGATGCACAGCTGCAACAAGGCGGAAGATACATCATAGGAAGGATTATGAAAATTTATAATTTCTTCATAAAAGAATTCAAAATTTTCATGGTGCCGTCCGGACTTGTACGGGAAAGAATCAGCTTATTGTCCTTCAATACATAATTCCAGACAATTTCCATACTCTGATTTTCGATGGTAAGGGTCATCTTAAGCAGACTGTCAGCAGTATTCCATGTGCCTTCATAAGTGTCCATTGTTCCCGACCCCGACATATTACTGGTCAGTTTATACTTTCCATCAGAAGTAAATTCATAATCAGTAACTGCTGTCCCCGACTTAATCTCATCAGCCATTATCTGTTGTTTTTCACCCCTGTTCAGGTAAGAGCATTCAACAATGTTCCAGGTACCTACCAGCGACTTATCCTGTGCAGAAGTAAGGAAAGTTGCCAGCATAAAAGTCAGCAATGAAATGAGTTTTTTCATGGTGAATGATTTAAATTAATAGCCTGATTGTGTGTTAAATAATCGAAACAAACACATTATTAAAAGGTTCTGGCGATTCTTTTATAATGGTACACCGTATGTAAAGTTACATCAGTAAAATAATGAAGTCAATTTTATTTTTTACATGACGAAGGAACTAAACGAAGCAATAAGGTAACATGTAATCTGGTTCAGGTTGAACCTGGTGTCAACAGATGCGGATAACAGTGTTTATTTTATATTAAATCTGTACAAATTTGTTTTACGCAGATCAAACCCAAGTTTCATGTACAATTTATTCGCTTCTATCCTTGCAGGCCTGGAAGTAAGCTCCACAGATTTTGCCCCTGCTTTTCTTGCATATTCAATAGCAAATAGTACCAGGTCCCTTCCAAGTCCTTGTCCTCTCTGGTTGTTGTCTACAACAACATCTTCTATCCAGTACTTTCTCCCGGTAGGAATATTATATGTCGACAGGGTCAGTATACCTGCAATATCCTTGTTATCAAGCTCAGCTACAAAGAAATGGCTATTGCCCGATCTTAATATACTCCTGAAGAACTCCTCATCAGGCAAATCAATATTATTGTCCAGCTGGGGCAAGAGATGTAAAACACTTTCATATATTCTGTAACTGAATCGCTTAACCTCTCTTATTCTCATCAGTTTTTATTTATATTTAAAATGATCATGATTAATATGGCCTAAAACCTGAACTTCAGGCCTATTCCACCGGCATAGTACTCATTTGGCATCTTAATAATACCGGCCTCAATCCTCAGGTGCCTTTCTTTTGTTCTCCCTATAGTGAGTACAGGAACTCCAACTGCCAGGCAACCCAGACCTCCATATATAAAATTTCTGGCTGTGTCAGTCTTTTTCTGAGAAACTGATTCACTTCCCGCCTTGTCATAAGCTCTGTGATACATATAGCTTCCTGTGAAAAGAGTAAGGCCTCCAACTATAGTAAGAACAGTTCCGGCCTTTTGAAGTTTCATCGTTTTCTTAAGGGCATTGCTGTAAACCATAGAACTTTGTTGTTGTGCCCTGGATGATAATGACAGGATTGCAAGCAATAAAACAGCTATGATTGTCTTCATAACAAATTTTGTTTTACAGGATCGACTCGATCTTCCAAATTCAATTCAGACTCATAATAATAACACTTTAAATGAACATATTGCCGATCTTTTATGTAAAAATTATGTTAGTATATGTAAAAGTAACCATTTTCTTATACAGAATAAACAAACAGACGTTAACATAACCAGGATGTATATGATTAAAAAGATGACATTTACGAAGATACCAACAAAATGAAACGTCAATTTAACTATGTAATTTGTAATTTTTTCCCAATAGGGTTATTTTTGTATCTCTGTCAGTCGCGAAATCTTTTTTAAAGATTTGTCATGAATACTCATATTGACTAATAAAAGACACGTGTAAACATTATTCTCAAAATCTGAGTTTCATGTGATCTTTAAAATAAAAAATGAACTGCACATGAAAACGAAAACAAAAAGAATATTAACATTTGGTGGCATTGCGATTGCAATTCTCGGTCTTATTGTATTTAACAGGATTGCTTCTGTTAAAAATGTTGCTAACATGTACACCCAGGCTGAGGAAGGTTCATTTAAGGTAACAGTCACAACAGCCGGGGAACTTATTGCTGACAAATCAGTCAACATTAACGGACCTACACTGCAGACCAGTAATCGTGGGGGGCATGGTCATCATAGCAGGATGCATTTCAGAGAGATAAAGATCACTGATCTGGTACCCGAAGGTACAATTGTAAAAAAGGGCGATTATATTGCCCAGCTCGACAGGACCAACTTTGACAATACACTTAAGGATGAGAAGGATAATCTTAAGGATTTGCAGAATCAGCTTCACATGAAAGTTTTGGACACTGCTGTTGTACTTACAGATCTCAGGGACCAGATTAAGAACCAGGTTTTTGCTGTAGAGGAAGCAGGTATTACTCTCGATCAGGACAAGTATGAACCACCAGCCACAATACGTAAGGATGAGATAGCTCTGGATGAACAACAGAGAAAGCTTAACCAGATGAGAAAGATGTACAAGCTTCAGGCTATACAGCAGCTTAAAGAGATTAGCAATCTTCAGGCCAATATAGATATTCAGAAGCGTACCGTGGATGACATCGAAAAATATCTTTCCGGCTTTACAATTGTTGCACCTTCTCCGGGTATGGTAGTATACAAGAAGAACCGCGACGGTACAAAAAGGAAGACCGGTTCCTCACTTAATCCCTGGGACATGGTCGTTGCCACTTTACCTGATCTTTCAACCCTGATGTCCAAAACATATATAAGCGAGGTAGATGTCAGTAAGGTTAAAGTAGGTCAGGAAGTGAACATAAAGGTAGATGCCTTTCCCGGAAAAGCTTTCACAGGTAAAGTTGTAAGTATCGGTAAGGTCGGAGAAGAACTTCCAAACTCGGATACAAAAATGTTTGAGGTACATTGTTCCATTAATGGTCTGAATCCCGATTTAAGACCATCCATGACAACTAATAATGAGATTATCATCCAGTCTTTTAATGATGCCATATATGTACCACTTGAGTGTGTTCATACAGGACAGGATGGCATACCGTTTGTTTATACTAAACACAAGACAAAACAGATAGTAGTCCTTGGAGCATCAAACGACAAGAATGTAATAATCAAGAGGGGTCTTGAACCCGGTACTTCAATATACCTTTATACACCTTCAGATCCCGACAGGTTTACCCTGGAAGGAAAAAGTCTTCTTACGGGTATAGACAAAACAGGCAATGAAAAGCCATTATTATCGGAATAACTCTTTGGCTCATTTTGCCGTCTTCTGATAAACCCTTACATAGTCGACGTACACTGTATCAGGGAATGAGGTAGTGGCGTCCGGATTGCCTGGCCAATCACCACCGATGGCCAGGTTAAGAATGATGTACTGAGGTTTATGAAACTCTTCTGTGCCATCACGGTTGTCGCTTATATCTACTTGCCTGTATTCCTTCCCGTCAAGCATAAACCTGATCACATCTTTGTCCCACTCAATTCCATAAACGTGATACCTTGTAACATCGCATGGTGTTGTCCCTCCTGATGAGAGGTGTTTCCCGTTATACCAATGCAGTGTGCCATGCAGCAGGTTCTCGTTATTTATATGTTCCATAATATCAATCTCACCACATTCAGGCCAGCCAACCTTGTGAATATCCTGGCCAAGCATCCAGAATGCGGGCCATATCCCCTGTCCGGCAGGTAGTTTCATCCTCGCCTCCACCTTTCCGTATTTCCAGCTGTGTTTTCCATCAGTAGTAAGACTGGCAGAAGTATAGTTTGCATCTTTATACTTCTCCTTCTTACCAATAATCATCAGAGTACCGTCTTTTACAATGGTATTTTCAATTCTTTTTTCGGTATAATACTGTAACTCATGGTTACGGATAAAACCGACTTCATTTGTCCAGTCAGTATAATTGGGAAGACCACTGTAGTTGAATTCATCCGACCAAACGAGTTTCCACTCCTGCTGGTTATTTCCCGCAGAAAGGAAAAAGAAACAGAATAAAAAAATAAGTGTTTTCATGGTTATATAACTTTACCTTGGTTATCAAAAAATCATAACTGTAATATGCAAATTTTAATCCTTTTTACTGCATGTTTTAATCCTGTTAAAGTACCCGTTTAATATATAATCTTTCTCTTTGTCATTCCCGCGGATTTGTTCAGGTATCATGGCAGGAGAAATATTAGTCCAGAATTGTTTCCACGATTTTCTGCTGGCTTTTTCTGTTTCGCCAAATGTCTGTATCCGGCCTGTACTGTCCTGCACAAGAAACTGGCAGGAAAATGAATATACAGTGTCTGAAACAGGTGGTTCGATATAAAAGACCCCTGAAGAATGATTCATTATTTCAGCATTATTTTTCCAGATAAGTATATCATAAGGATAATCCTGCGTTTTTACTGAAATAATGGCAACATTATTTGAATCGGCTGTCAGAGAAGGTATAATTCCCGTTTCATTTTCAAGGGGCACTATAAGTTTTATCTTAAGAGCTTTATCCGGAATAAGGTCTGAAATGATCCTAACAGAGATCATATTATAATACGGGTGGCAAATTGTAGTTATATGAACAGGATGTTTAAGGATACTGAATCTGCTATGGGCAATACCTGTGGAAAGATCATAGTCCTGACTGATATCCTTTAAATCAGACAATGCAGGGTTTGAATTCCCCCAGGTATTTAGTTCCAGACCTATAAAGCCTGTATTTATACATACCCCCTTTCTTTTCAGTTTTGTTTCCAGAGCGATGCCTTTTTCATAATCAGCCGCGAATGTCTGCAATCCTGTAACATCAAAGGAAAAATAAAGAGTTCCGTTCCCTTCGGCTATTGGGTTATAAACGTTGACAGAATCATTCCGGAGACTGACTCTCTGAGCAGCATCAAAAAAACCTGAGTCAGGTACATCCTGCGAACATGAATAAAAAAGGATAATTACGAAGAGATAAGAAATGATAAAATATTTTCCCATTGCCAGGTATTAATGTTTTTCAGTTATAAAGGTAAACTACAGCCGGCAGAATATAAAATTTAATGTTTCTCCTGCCATTACCCGGTCGACAGACCTTTTAAAAGAATTATTAAACTGAAGGCAAAATAGCATCCTGTTAAATTGGAATAAACCAATTTTAACCTACATTTGAAATTCTTATAAAATATAATCCTGTATAGAATAAACGAGATGGATGCTGAGATCACTATAATTGGCGCAGGTGTTATCGGTCTTGCTGTTGCAGATGTATTATCAGCCGGCAACAGCGATGTATTCCTGATAGAAAAACATCAGACCTTCGGGCAGGAAACAAGCAGCAGGAACAGTGAAGTAATTCATGCCGGCATTTATTATACTCAGGGAAGTCTTAAGTCGAGACTTTGCGTTGAAGGGAAAGAATTACTTTATGATTTCTGTAAAAAACATGATGTACCTTACAGGAACTGCGGAAAACTTATAGTTGCAACTTCCCGGGAGGAAATCCCGGTAATAGAGCACATAAAAAAAACAGCCGAAAAAAACGGAGTTCTTGACCTTGAGTTAATTGACCATGACAGGATTTCAGAGATGGAACCGGACATATTTGCTGTTAAGGCTGTCTTTTCACCTTCAACAGGCATTGTAGATTCCCATTCACTGATGAAGCAGCTTGAGACCAACACAATTAACAATGGCG
Source organism: Bacteroidales bacterium (assembly GCA_046706305.1). Taxonomy (GTDB): domain Bacteria; phylum Bacteroidota; class Bacteroidia; order Bacteroidales; family VadinHA17; genus LD21. Next base: position 3,381 of record JBJKPQ010000080.1, on the reverse strand, counting down.
GTCAGATAGTATATGGCAGCGAAGTCACAGGGATAAAGAAGATCAGCAATGGTTATGTAATTACTCTACTCGACAGTGATGGAAGAACATTTACATTTACATCACGTGTTGTAGTAAACAGTGCCGGCCTCACCGCCGATAAAATCTCGGAGATGGCCGGAATGAGTGATGACAATCTGAGGATAGTATTTTGTAAAGGAGAATATTTCAGGGTTAATCCACCTAAGAATAAACTTGTAAACAGGCTTATTTATCCTGTCCCTCATGTTAATATGGAAGGGATTGGTATCCATGTCACAGTAGATATGGCAGGTGGTGTTAAGCTGGGACCGGATGTCAGGTATCTCGATTCGAATATTTATGACTACAGAGTCACTCCATCAAAACAGGACATATTCTTTAAATCAGCAAAAAAATTTCTGCCTTTTCTTGAATATAATGATCTGTCGCCTGAAATGGCAGGTATCAGACCCAAAATACAGAAGCCCGGGGAGTTACTGAGAGATTTTTATATAGAAGAAGAAAGGGAAAGAGGTAATCCGGGTTTTATTAACCTTATTGGAATGGAATCTCCGGGTCTTACATCCTGCCTGGCTGTTGCGGCGCATGTAAAAAAGCTGGTAAATAATATTGTGGATACTGGGTATTCAGGCTTATAGTATACCAATGTGATGCGGTTTCATCAGCAACACCGGTGGAAACCTCCAGTTTATAGTTGAATTATTACTTTGCTTTACTTCTCAGTATCCCCTGTAAGTCCGACATTTCATCCCTGTACCTTGCAGCTTCTATAAAATCCAGATCAGCGGCAGCTTTTTCCATGTTCTTTCTGGCTTTCTCGATTGCTTTTTCAAGAGCTTCGGCCGACATGTACTTAACAACCGGGTCTGCTGCCACATCAGGTTTTTCAGGTTCGACATAAGCTTTTAACTTAACTCCTGTTTTACCCAGGCCTGATAAGATTGATCCTGTTCTTTTAACGATCTGGGCCGGGGTAATTCCCATCTCCTCATTATATTTTAGCTGTTTTGCCCGTCTCCTGTTTGTCTCATCGATAGTCTGCTGCATGCTTCCCGTTATACTGTCCGCATACATAATAACCCTTCCGTTAAGGTTCCTGGCGGCACGGCCTGCTGTCTGGGTAAGTGAGCGCGATGAGCGGAGGAAGCCTTCCTTGTCAGCATCAAGTATGGCGACAAGTGAGACTTCAGGAAGATCAAGTCCTTCCCTCAGAAGGTTAACACCTACAAGCACGTCAATACTTCCCGAACGTAAACCTTCCATTATTTCAATCCTCTCCAGGGTATCTATGTCTGAATGTATATAGCCACACCTTATGTTATAACGGGTCAGGTACGAGGAGAGCTCTTCTGCCATTCTTTTTGTAATTGTAGTAACCAGGGTTCTTTCGTTGTTCTCCGTACGCTTTCTTATTTCCTCCATCAAATCATCTATCTGGTTAAGGCTTGGACGTATTTCAATAGGAGGATCAAGCAAACCGGTCGGACGTATCACCTGGTCAACAAAAACACCTTCACTCTTCTCCATCTCATAATCTGCAGGAGTAGCACTTACATATATCGTCTGGCCTGTCAGTGACTCGAATTCCTCGATTCTCATCGGCCTGTTGTCAAGAGCAGCAGGAAGGCGGAAACCATATTCAACAAGAGTCTGCTTCCTTGAATGATCACCACCGTACATTGCTCTAATCTGTGGAATGCTGACATGACTTTCATCTATCACAGTAATAAAATCCCCGGGGAAGTAATCCAACAGGCAGAAAGGTCTTGTCCCGGGTTTCCGACCGTCAAAATACCTGGAATAATTCTCTATGCCACTACAGTAACCGAGCTCCTTTATCATCTCGAGATCGTACATAACCCTCTGTTCCAGGCGTTTTCCTTCTTCTCTTTTACCTGTTTCATTGAAATGGGCTACCTGACGAACCATATCGTCCTGTATCTCGCGGATAGCCAAATTTATCCTTTCCCTGGTAGTGACAAAAATATTTGCAGGATATATTACATATTCATTAAGGACCTCAATCCTTTGACCATTTACAGGGTCAAAAGAATTGATCTCTTCAATTTCATCACCGAAAAAGACAACCCTGACAGCAATATCGGCATAAGCCGGAAATATATCCACTGTGTCACCCCTTACTCTGAATGTGCCGTGTTTAAATTCCAGTTCATTCCGAGAATAAAGACTGTCGACAAGTTTTCTCAGGAAGACATTCCTGCCAATATTCTGGCGGGTTCGAATATGTACTGTATTTGAGTGAAAATCATCAGGATTACCTATACCGTATATACACGATACGGATGAAACCACTATAACATCCTTCCTCCCCGAGAGCAGGGAAGAGGTGGCGCTTAGCCTCAGTTTTTCGATCTCTTCATTAATTGAGAGATCCTTTTCTATGTAGGTATCTGATACCGGCAGATATGCTTCCGGCTGGTAATAGTCATAATAAGAAACAAAATACTCCACCCTGTTTTCGGGAAAGAACTGCCTGAATTCTCCGTAAAGCTGTGCTGCAAGTGTTTTATTATGGCTAAGAACCAGAACAGGCCTGTTAACCTTTTCAATCACATTGGCTATGGTAAAGGTCTTTCCCGAGCCGGTTACCCCGAGAAGAGTCTGAAAAGGCACACCGGCATTAAGACCAGCAACAAGCTGCCTGATAGCTTCCGGTTGATCACCGGTAGGATGAAAGTCCGATATTAGTTTAAAATCCATAACAGGAGGTTATTTTTAAAGATGCTTAAATACTCAGTATTCTTCTTGCTAACAACAAAACACTATTCCCTGTCAGGGTATTTCATCATTCTGAAACAAAAATAAAGGCGATCCGGATTAGAACGCCTTTATTTTAATAAATACAAATATTTTAACCCAGGTAGCCTTTTAGAAGTCTGCTCCTGGAAGTGTGTCTTAGCCTTCTTATCGCTTTTTCTTTTATCTGACGTACTCTTTCTCGTGTAAGTCCGAATTTCTCTCCTATTTCCTCAAGTGTCATCTCCTGGCATCCAATGCCAAAAAAGAACCTGATAATATCCCTCTCCCTTTCTGTGAGAGTAGCAAGAGCCCGGTAAATTTCACGCGACAACGACTCATCCATAAGCAGCTTATCGGCCACAGGCGAATCAGTATTTGTCAGCACATCAAGCAAACTGTTATCTTCTCCTTCAATAAAAGGAGCATCGACAGAAACGTGCCTGCCCGATACCTTAAGCGTGTCTGTCACTTTTTCCTTCGGCAGTTCAAGAACATCAGCCAGCTCCTCCGGAGATGGTGTCCGCTCATTTTCCTGCTCGAACTTGGAAAATGCCTTGTTAATTTTATTAAGAGAACCAACCTGGTTTAAAGGTAACCTTA
>JBJKPQ010000079.1:0-23577 GCA_046706305.1 Bacteroidales bacterium | reverse complement strand
ACAATGGACCGGATGAAAGTACCATAATCAGTAATCCAAGGGAAGCAGGAAATAATACAATAGTTTTTATTGAAGCTTCGGATAACGGTGCAGGACCCGGTAAAATAATAAGCGTGGAATATAATAATCCTTTTGACACCAGAAAGGTATTATCAGGTAACATTGAAGGAAGTTTCCGGACTGTATGCCCCGAACCATCAGGAAAACTTCTTGTAACATATAAGAAACCTGGCGAAAGCAGGTATAGCCTTTATGAATTTGACCCTGCAACAGGAAAATTAGGTGAACAGGTGATGAAAGGCAATGATTTTGATATCCTTGATGCTGTTGATGTGAATGTACACCAGAGGGCAAGAAAACTACCAAGTGAAGTACATATGGATATCAAAACAGCACTTATTGTCTGCCAGGATGCCCACCTTCTCAATCCTGAGGCAGCCCGCAGTAATCCGGCATTACCACGGACCGCAATGCTTGAGGTAACAGGTATTGATTCATCCATGGGTGATTTTGCCCCCGAGCCTGACGGATCATTCTATTTAAGGATAAAAGCAGACAAACCCTTCAGGATAAGGTCACTCGACAGTAAAGGTAATGTCATACAGAGTTGTGACTGGCTTTGGTTACGTCCCAACGAAAGAAGAGGATGCGTAGGCTGTCACGAGAACCCTGAACTTTCTCCTGCCAACAGGATACCAATGGCAGTTCAGAAAGATCCTATAAGTATGCCCATACATGTAAGCAAAATCAAGGAAATTTTCATTGATACGGAATAATGATGAACAGATTAACTAAGATATTTATATACCTGGGGATTATTGTAGCATTGGGATTGCTTGTTTATTTTCCGGGAAGGAAAGCGGCAAGGGCACATGTTGATTATATAACTGCTACTAACGATCATCCGCTTCTTTGCACGAACTGCCATCTTTATACTCAAAAAACAGGCATTCTGGCGAAGATGATAAATGCAGATTATCTCTCTCCTTTTAACCTGACCGTTTCAGGCGACGGACAACGCCTTTATGTAGTTGCACAGGATGCTGATGCTCTGCTTGTTGTGGATGCAGGTTCACATAAGGTACTCAATAAAATAAATGTTGGCAAAATGCCGCATTCAGTAATACTGGGAAAAGATGAACGCAAAGCCTATGTCAGCAACGAATGGGCAGATAATGTGTCTGTGATAGACCTCGGTTCAGGTAAGGTAATTGACACCCTTAATACAGGCGATGGGCCGGCAGGTCTGGCACTTAGTGCAGACGGGAATTTCCTGTATGTTGTTAATTCTTATACTTCCGATATTTCAGTTATTAATCTCAATACCGGGAAAGAAATAAAAAGGCTTGGAGCGGGAAGCAATCCTACAGGTATCAGGCTGTCTCCCGACGGAAAAGTTCTTTTCGTAACAAGCAGACGGGCAAACATTGTGCCTTATGGGGAACCTGTAGTAACCGAGATAACTGTAATAAACGACAGCACTCAGAGGGTTGAACAATATAAAGATATGAACTCAGCCTATATGATGGAAAATGTCGACTTCACCCCCTCCGGAGATCTTGGCTTAGTAACTCTCATCAGGCCAAAAAACCTTATGCCTGCTATTCAGGTTGAACAGGGCTGGATGATGACACATGGATTCGGTGTAATAGACAGGAAACACAATAATAAGGTTTACCAATTCCTGACGGATGAACCAAATGCATATTATTCCGATCCCTTTGGAATAGCTGTGACACCCGACGGTAAATTAGCTTTTATATCCAGTTCGGGGTCCGACAGGATATCAGTTATAGCTATTGATTCGGTAAGATCCCTGATCGCAGATGCCACACCTGAGGACCTCAAATACTATCCTGACAACCTTGGATTAAGCAGGCATTATGTCATTAAAAGAATTGCCACGGGATCAGATCCCAAAGGAATAACATTATCACCTGACGGAAAAAAGCTGTATGTTGCTGAAACTCTTGAAGACAAGATAGCGGTTATTAATACAACCACTCTTGAAAAAGAGGGCTCTATCGACCTGGGAGGACCAAAGAGGATTACAGTTGCCAGGGCCGGGAGAAAACTGTTCAATAATGCCGGACATACCTTCCAGAATCAGTATTGTTGTTACACATGTCACCCTGATATGCATGAAGACGGACTTGTATACAATATGTCAGGAAAAGACATGGGAAGGAACGTCACCAACACCGAATCATTGCGCGATATAAGTGAAACAGCTCCTTTTAAATGGTCAGGGACAAACCAGACTGTATACAAGCAGGATGGCATGCGGTTTTCAACATTCCTGACAAGAACGGAGGCTTTTAATTACAAACAGCTCGACGCTCTTGTAGCCTACATAATCACAGGTATTCACTATCCTCCCAACCTGCTCTATAACCCCAACGGGGAACTTACAGAAGCACAGAAGAGAGGAAAAGAAATTTTTGAAAGGAAGGTTGATAACTTCGGAAAGGAAATACCGGTAAAAGACAGGTGTATAACCTGCCATCCTCCACCATATTATACAAACAGGAAACTTGAATATGTCCAGACCCTTTCAAAGACGGATGATTCAATACTGTTTGACACACCTCACCTGACAAACATATACGCTTCAGCTCCCTATTTGCACGACGGTCGTGCAGAAACCCTTGAGGAGATATGGACCAAATACGGGAAAGGTGACAAGCATGGTTATGTTAATGATATGACTAAAAACCAGTTAAACGATCTTGTTGACTACCTAAAATCATTAAGAGCACCTGAATATGACAGGAAGCAGAAAAATATTCACCAGGCATCTGTAAAACCTCACTAAGACTATTAATATGAAAAAGACCTATAACCTAAAATGGCTGAGACATGCTGTCATTACCACAGTAATGGCAGGGATACTATCTGCAGGTATTACAAGGGCTGAAGGTACTTCACCTGATAAAACAAACAAAGAAGGCGACCGGATTGACAGGGCAGCTATTCCTTCTGTTTATTCACAGAATCCTTCATCAGCCCTTGCCGATAACGCTTTACCGGTGTATGGCAACTGGAAAACCTTCACCACAAAAGATGGCCTGCCTTCTGACCACACCTATGCCGTACGCATCGATGGCGACAGGGTATGGGTGGGAACACATGACGGACTTGCTTTGTATGAAAATGGAAAATGGCGTACATATACAACTAAAGATGGTTTACCGCACAACGGGGTTACTGCCATTGATATTAACAAGCAGACCGGGGACCTTTGGATAGGCACTTTCGGAGGTTTAAGCCGGTTCTCAGCAGGGAAATTCGAAAATTTCACCCAGCTTAACAGTGGCCTGGCCAATGATTTGATTTATAGTGTTATCTGTGACGGTAAAGATATATGGGCTGCTACAGGCGGTGGTGCAGGACATTATGATTCCTTCACAAAACAATGGGAGATATTCACGGAACAGAATGCCCCGATGCATGAACCATGGACCTATGGTGTATGTTCCGGAGGTGGTAAAATCTTCATAGCAGCCTGGGGAGGCGGTGTTATAGAGTATAAGAAGGATAAAAAGGAATTCAGGGATTACACTGATCCTGATCACGAAATGGAGATAGACCTTTTACCTGATGACGGACCAGTTCATGATATTACCACTGGAGTTTCATGGTCAGATGGAATACTCTGGGTTGCCACTTATTTCGGACTGAGCAGGTACGATGGAGTACACTGGAAAGGTTATTTTGACGATGACAGCGGTCTTGCCAGCAATTTTATAAATTTTGTAAGAGCTGTCGGACCTGTTGCTTACCTGTGTACAGATAAAGGCTTAAGCTGTACCGACGGAAATAAATGGATAACATACCAGAGAAATAATTTTGAAAGCAGTAAAGGCAAGAGAATATATACAAATTACGGACGCAAAAGTGATAGTACAGCTGACAAGTCAACCAGGGAGGTGCCTGTTGATCAGTCTATAGCTCATAATTTCGTCCTTGGAGTTGATGTTGCCAACGGGGTGATATGGGTTGCTACCGAACATGGCGTAAGTCGCGGCGAACTTATTAAATAGCTTACTTAAGAATACAGAAAGTGGAACCCTGAAAAATCAGTCTTAACCTGTAACTAAACAAACAACAAAGCTATGAAACTAAATCACAAGATATTAACACTACTGATTGCCTTGCTTATACTTCCTTTATCCTTTATTAAAGGTCAGGATGAGAAGGTAAACTACGGTAAGGCCCCTGATGAGATCTTCCCATATGACAAGTTTACAAAGGCACACGAATATTTCTTTCTGAAACCAATCGAGTTTAACGGTGCAGGAAGAGAAGTACCTCCTCCTAAAAACCTGAAGGAGGTAAGGATAGGTTTCCTTGGTCCGCTTGAAGGATCAATGATAATTGATCTGGGAACACAAATGCTCAATGGAGCTCAGATGGCTATAGATGAAGCAAATGCTAAAGGAGGATATCATGGAATACCCTATAAGCTCATGATACATAATGATGTCGGTTTATGGGGTGCTGCAGCAAATGAAATTGTAAAAATGGATGATGAAGGAGTGTGGGCATGGCTCGGATCAATAGATGATATTGTCTCACATGTTGCTTTACGTGCAACACTGAAAATGGAAATTCCGGAAGTATGTACAGGTGATCCCGACCCCACTTTTACAGAAACAAATATTCCATGGGTTATAAGGGTGATCAGTGATGACAGACAGAGTAGTTATGCCCTTGCACACCAGATATTTACAATGGACAAACATTCAAGGTTAGCCGTTATCAGAACTGGCAGCCGCTATGGCAGGGTAGCAGTTAAAATATTTTCTGAGACAGCTGTCAGAGTGGGTCATCCTATGATAATCGAAGAGAGATTTGTTGACGGCGAATCTGACTTTAAACCCCAGCTGGAGAGAATAAAAAAGGTTAATCCTGATGCTATCCTAATTTGGGGAAATGCCAGGGAGTCGGCTCTAATTCTAAACCAGATAAGGGAATTAGGAATGACACAGCCGGTATATGGATCCGACAGAATGGTGTCTGCCAAATTCCTGGAGATGGCAGGTAAGAATGCTGAAGGTATCGTTACCACATGTCAGTACAACCCTGATTCCGACAACCCAAAGCTTAAAACTTTCCAGGCTAACTATTTGAAGAAATATGGTGTTGAACCGGAAGTATTTGCCGCTCATGCTTATGATGGTATGAACATTATAATTGATGCTATACGCATTGCCGGTCTTAACAGGGTCCTTATCAGGGATGTTCTGACCGACCTCAAAACATTCCAGGGATACCAGGGTATTACCGGGAAACTGGTACTCGACGATTCATGGAACGATATAGGAGACATTTATCTGGCCAGGGTTAAAAACGGCAAGTTTATGTTTACCCTTGCACCTCCGCCAAAAGATATTGAGAAGCATATAAGTTCCAGCGCTGGTTATTAATATTAAGAATTTAAACAAGATGGATACTATTTCATGCAATCTTCCTGTTGATGTAGATTTTCCAGTACCCACAAGGGTTAGCCGCAAAATAAATCCGGATAACACTATTGTTGAGGTCAATGGTGTGCAGGTAGGTAGTCCCGGAGTGGTTATCATTGCCGGTCCGTGTGCGGTAGAGAGCGAAGAGCAGCTGTTTGAAACAGGCAGGGCTGTCAGAAAATCAGGAGCTATGATACTGAGGGGAGGCGCATTTAAACCGCGTTCATCACCCTATAGTTTCCAGGGACTAGGTGAAGAAGGCCTGAAAATGCTTAGTGCCATAAGGAAGGAAACAGGCATGCCGGTTGTGACGGAAGTGATGGATACGAGGCAAATGGAGCTTGTAGCCAGATATGCAGACATGGTACAGATAGGTTCGAGAAATATGCATAATTACCCTCTGTTAAAAGAAGCAGGTATGTGTGGAAAGCCTGTACTGTTAAAAAGGGGTATGATGGCAACTATTGAAGAATTCCTGCTGGCCGCCGAATATATCCTGCACCATGGTAACGACCAGGTCATTTTATGTGAACGTGGAATACGTACTTTTGAAACATCAACACGAAACACCCTTGACCTGAGTGCTGTTCCAATGCTTAAGCATCTGACCCATCTCCCTGTTATTGTAGATCCCAGTCATGGTACAGGATTAAGATGGATGGTCCCATCGATGGCAAGGGCGGCTGTTGCGGCCGGAGCTGACGGGTTAATAATGGAAGTTCATTATAACCCCGAAAAGGCTTTGTGCGACGGCCATCAGTCACTTAGTCTGGATGAGTTTGCCGGATTAATGACCGACCTTGAAAAGATTGCACATGCCATCGGAAGGTAAAATTCCAAATGGAAATCAATTTGAAATCAAGGTACAAGTACCGGCTGAATGAGAATACTGACGCTGTTCATATATACCTGCCTTTCCCTTGTAACAGGATTGACCCCTGCAGCGGGAGCTATTTCAATATCCCCCGCCGGTTCAGTTGACACAGTAAAAATCGGGCTGTTAGTTACAGACAATACTTCAGTTTCATCTGTTAACGGAGCAAAACTGGCACTTGATGAAATAAATCATGGTAACCACAGCGACAATCACTTCTACGAGGTAGTTGTAAAATCAATGGAAGGTCCATGGGGAACAGGTTCAAAACAAACTGTAAATCTCATATATAAAGATAAGATATGGGCTGTTCTGGGGTCGCATGACGGGAGAAATGCACATCTTGTAGAACAGGTAATAGCCAAGCAGCACTACGTTTTTCTATCCGCCTGGGCCACAGATCCTACACTTTCCCAGGCATTTGTACCCTGGTACTTCAGTTGCGTTTATAATGACCTTCAGCAGGCTGAATCGCTGGTTGAGGAAATTTATAATGTAAAAAAATATAAGAGAGTTGGACTGGTATCTGACCGGGGATACGATTCAAAACTTGCAATGGAAAGTTTTGAGAAAGTGCTGAAATCAAAATCCAAACCTGCACCTGTTGAGTATTCTTATAACTCAGCAAAAGATATTCCAGACATTGCCGGGGAAATAAATAAAGCAGGACTATCATGCGTTATATTGTTCGGAAAACCGGATGCATGCGTGAAAATTATAAGGCTGATGCGAAACAATAATATCAAAATACCTTTATACGGAACCTTAGCAGTTATGGGGGAAGGTCTGAGCCGGAATGAGGAGTTATCGGATTACCAGGGAATGAAGGTGGTTACATCAGCCGGATGGCTGACCAGGTCAGCCACAGAATTCAGGGAAGACTATACTAAAGCTTATGGTGTCCCCCCCGATGCGGTTGCATCTTATTCATACGATGGAATGAAAATACTTGTTACCGCCATAAAAAACAGCAGGTTTAACATTGATTATATAAAGGATGCAATGCTAAAAATACAATACAGTGGTGTTACAGGAACAATATCATTCGACGAAAGAGGAAACAGGTCCGGATTTCCCAAAATTGTTGAACTCAAAAACGGAAGCCCGGTTACAGTATACCCCTGAGTCTGTAATTAAATACCTTTTTATTTCTTAATTTTGATGGCATGAAGATCACAAAATATTATATTACCAATCACGAATAAAAACATGTCACTCAAATGGGTTAACCTGTCCTTTGAAATTACTATTATCCAAAAATGAAAAAAGCATCTGTCATATTATTATCGGTTTTTTTCCTGTCCCTACTTTTCAGTTGTCGTGAAAGTCCGGAGAAAGCCAAACAAAAAGCCGAAGAACTGGCTTCCACTAAAACTCTTGGTCTTGCATATCTTGAGGAATTCAAACTCGATGATGCTGAAAAAGCATTTCAGAAATTCATTAAGCTGGCACCAAAGGACAAATTCGGATATGCAAACCTTGGTCTGACCTATTTACGAATGGCCAAATATCCCGAAGCAGAGAAAGAATTAAAGGAGGCTTTAAAAATTGACCCGAATGATCCCGATATCATGCTGATTCTGGCAACAGTATACCAGATGAGTGAACAGCGTGATAAAGCTGTAACTGTTCTTAAAGATGCGCTTAAAATTGCTCCTGATCATGTTAAGATACTCTATGATCTCTCGGAATTATATTCAACCGGCACAGATGCACAATCGCAAAAAGACAGGCAGTCATGCCTTCTTGAGCTTGTACAAAAGGCCCCTGGCAACCTGGTCCCCTATCTCAACCTTACAGAGATGTATATAAAAGAGGACAGCACTGACAAGGCGATTCACCTCCTTGAGACTGTGCAAAAACAATTTCCGGAGTTTCCGAAAGAAGCTGTCAGTTATTTCGATAAAACTTTATCATTGTTAAGGAATGGCAACGACAAGGATGCCCTTGTACAGTTTACAATATTCCACAACTACATGAAGGTTACATCCACTTACCAGGCCGGTATAATGGATCTTAAGGGACCGGGTGGTTCACTTATAGGGTTCCCGGTTATTACGTTTGACCAACAGAATTCTCCGTTGCTTGAAGATCATAAAGCGCAGTTGGAAGCCATTAAGTTTACTAATGTTACATCGACTGTGGGCCTGGGTATTATCCCATCGTTCAAAGAGGGTGAAAACAGTGAATACAGATTATCGGCTCACGCAGAAGTATCTGATTACGATGGTGACGGAGATGGCGATATATATGCGGGAAGTTATGATCCTGCTTCATCGTCATATAAACACTATCTTATGAATAATGAACTCGGCAGCTTCAGGGATGTATCAGAAGAATCGGGCATTAACCAATCGGGTACGGAAACAGGTGCCGCTTTCGGCGATTATGATAATGATGGATTCATGGATCTTTTCATAATGAGAAAAGAGGGTGATATTCTCTACAGGAATACAGGTAAAGAAGGATTTGATGATGTCACAGCAAAATCCGGGATAAAGGGCATTGAAGGCGGCAACAAGGCATTATTCGTCGATCTCGACCATGACGGTGATCTTGACCTTTTTGAAGGCCGCAACGGAACCAACCTTGTCTTTCGTAATAATGCCGATGGCACTTTCGAAGAAGAGGGTGAGAAGATGGGACTTGCGGGCGGCAATTTCAACACAGTTGATGCTGCTTTCGGAGATTTTGACGATGACGACGATATCGACCTTTTTGTTGTAAATGAAAATGGCAGCAACGCACTGTATTCAAACCAGCGACAGGGACTCTTCAAAGATATAACAGAAAAAGCCAGACTAAAGAGCAAAGGCGGTTCCAGTTCCGTAACCGTTGCCGATTATAATAACGACGGATTCCTCGATATTTTTGTAACATCATACAATGGGAGCGAATCAGTGCTGTACCGTAATAACGGAGAAGCTGTATTTGAGCAGGACATTAAAAACACAAGTGCAATTGATGACGTCCTAAGTAATATCACCGTATATGCTTCACGCTTCTTCGATTTCGATAATGACGGTCACCAGGATCTTATCGTTGCCGGTGAATCTAAGGATGAAGGCAAAAGGGGTATTGTGCTTTTCAGAAATGACGGGCAGGGCAACCTCGTCCCGACCAATGACATCCTGCCGGATGAACCGGTGTCAGGCAAGGAACTGAATGTTTTCGATTACAACGAAGACGGTGATCTTGATGTGGTTGTTGCAGGAATAAACGGCGGGGCTTACCTCTTAAGAAATGACGGTGGAAACAATAACCACTATATAAGGTTGCAGCTATTCGGGCTACGGGCAGGAAGTGCTAAAAATAACCATTTTGGCATCGGTGCAAAAGTGGAAATGAGAGCGGGAGACCTGTACCAGACAATGGTGGTTACAAATCCGGATATGGTGATAGGCCTCGGATCAAAACTCCAGGCTGATGTAATAAGAATTACATGGACCAACGGTGTCCCCCAGAATATCTTCTTCCCTAAGACCGACCAATCGCTCATTGAGGCCCAGACACTTAAAGGATCATGTCCTTTCCTTTATACATGGAACGGTAGTGAATACACCTTTGCAAAAGACATCCTGTGGAGAAGTGCACTTGGAATGCCTCTTGGCATCATGGGTGGAAACACGGCCTACGCCTTTGCTGATGCTTCCGACGACTATATTAAAATACCCGGTTCATTACTTAAACCCCGGGATGGGAAATACAATATACAGGTTACTTCTGAACTTTGGGAGACAATTTATTTTGACAAGTTGCAGATTGTTGCTGTAGATCATCCCGATTCGGTAGACATCTATGTTCCCGAACAGTTCACACCTCCCCCATTCCCGGGTATGGAAATATACAAAGTCGGCACGAAACATTTTCCTGTATCTGCTGTGGACAACGAGGGGAATGATGTTTTGTCTTACATTACAAAAACCGACAATAATTACCTGGCAGATTTCAACCAGGGAAAATATCAGGGCATAGCCAGCATGCATGATCTGATACTTGACCCGGGAAAATTATCCGATCCCGGGAAATTATGGCTATTCCTGTATGGGTGGATCTTCCCGACTGATGCAAGTATTAATGTAGCCCTCTCCCAATCACACGATCTGAAAGCAATACAGCCATATATCCAGGTAAAGGACAAAACCGGGAAATGGGTAACTGTGATTGAAAATATGGGCTTCCCCATGGGGAAAGACAAGATGGTGATTGTAGATCTTTCTGGTAAATTCCTGTCATCAGATCACCATGTCAGGATAAGGACCAATATGCAAATCTACTGGGACCAGGTCTTTTTTGCCGACAGGCTCTCAACAGCCCCTGTAACAACAACTGTGATGAACCCCGTAAAGGCCGATATCCATTTCCGTGGATTCTCTGCCGAATACCGGAAAGGCGGAAGGTATGGTCCGCACTGGTTCGATTATTCCAAAGTTGATAAAAACAGGAAATGGATTGATCTTCAGGGTAATTATACCCGTTATGGTGATGTACTTCCCCTGCTAAAGGAATCGGATAATATGTATATAATTTCAAATGCCGGTGATGAGACCTCAGTTTCTTTTAATGCGAGCGACCTGCCTGACCTTAAAAGAGGATGGACACGTGATTTCCTGGTACACAGTGTGGGATGGGTAAAAGACGGTGATATAAATACGGCACTAAGCCAGACTGTTACACCTCTGCCATTTCATGGAATGAAAAGTTATCCTCCTTCTGTATCCGACAAGTATCCTGACGACAAGGAACATCTTAACTACCTTAATAAGTACAATACACGTGTTGTAACAGACAGCTATTACCTTAATGCGCTTAAATCAAAATAAATAATAACTGAATTAATACAGACAGGGATGCAGATTAAAAGAGAGGATTATGACGGGTTGAAAAGAAAATTATTTTTTGGTGCTTTATCATGTCTGTTACTGACAGTGCCTTCAATTAATATATCAGCACAGAAAAACGGTGTAATATTCAAGGATGTAACACGAAAAGCAGGAATTGATTTTCGTTATAACTTCGGGGATTATTCGTATGTAAACATATTGGAGAGCAGCGGATCGGGAGTTACAGTACTGGATTATAACAATGATAATCTGATGGACCTGTACATGATGAACGGTACCTACCTCGAAGGAATCTCTGATCCTGACGGAAAGGTTTTTAAAAATACTCCTAACCAGCTCTACCGAAATAATGGTGACGGTACCTTTACAGAGGTAGCGGAAAAAGCCGGAGTTGACGACAGACACTGGAGCATGGCCGCAGGAGCAATCGACCTCGATAATGATGGTTACCAGGATCTGTACCTGCTTAACTTTGGTCCGAATATTTTTTACCATAATAATGGCGACGGTACCTTTACTGATATAACGGAAAAACTTGGATTAAAAGGCCCCGATACCCTTAACGGATTCACAAAATGGAGCATTGGTGTCTCATTCTGGGATTATAACAACGACGGTCGACTAGATGCTATGGTAGGCAATTTTCTTGCATTTGATCCCAAATATGTATCTCCTTCAAATCCGGATATGATGCCCAGTCCCTCAGAATATAAGGGACAGGCTTCAATGCTGTATGAACAGCAACCCGACGGAAAGTTTGTTGATGTGACAAAAAAGAACGGGCTTTATTATCCCGATTCCAAATGCATGGGACTGACAGTATATGACTACGACGACGACGGGGATATTGACATATTTCAGGCCAATGATCACCAGTTAAATTTTATGTTCCGTAATGACAACGGAAAATACAATGAGGTTGCGGTTCAGAGTGGTGTTGCCGCGAACAGTGAAGGAGTGGGAACAGGATCGATGCATGCCTCTATAGGCGATATTGATGGTGACGGACTGATAGATATACTTGTAAGCGATCTTGATTATGGTGCGTTATATAAAAATGTCGGGAATGGAATTTTTGTAGATGTCACTACATCCAGCGGGGTAAGCAGGGCGATGAATGGCAAAGGGTGCTGGGCATCACAACTGTTTGATTATGATAATGATGGCGATCTGGATATCATTTCAGCCAATGGCACTGCCGAGGAGCTAATCCTGCAATATCCACTTCTTCTGGAAAACGACGGTAAGGGACATTTTAAAAATGTCGGACAGGAACATGGCGACTATTTCTCAACCAAAAGATCAGGCAGAACACTTGCTGTATGGGACTATGATAATGACGGTGATCTTGACATCATTATCTCACATCTTGATATGAAGTCAGTTCCGGTACTCCTGCGCAACGACGGAGGAAACAGGAACCACTGGCTGGGACTTACACTTAAGGGTGCCGGCGGTGAGGCACCCGCAATTTCAGCAAGAGTTACCGTTACTGCAGGTGGAAAAAAACAGGTATTTATCAATCAGTGGGCCACCTGTTACCTCTCGAACAACGATCCCCGACTGCATGTTGGACTTGGACAGAATAAGATGGCAGACCAGGTCGAGATTGCATGGTCGGACGGGAAAAAAGAGACTTATAAAAACATTCCTGCCGACCGGTATATCACTATAGTGGAGGGAAGAGGAGTTGTGGAATAGGTGAGTACTTTTATAACTATAATAATCACTTAAATCAAAATTAATATGGACAGTCACTATGTTAGCAAAGTTGTGGATTTAACAAATCCGGAAAAGAATATAATATATAACATGACCAGCCAGGAGGCTGTTGAACTTGTCAAATCAGGTGACCTTGATGCAGTAAGACGCATCGACGGGCAATTTGCACTTATCTCTGTTGATGGCAAGACAATAAGAATGGCCAGATCAATAGGACGTCCGCTGCGTTATTTTATTGCCAAAAGGGCTGCCGGTCCCCAACTTGTAATAGCAGAGAGGATTGATACCATTTTTGAGTATCTGCAAAAGGAAGGCATGGATGATCAGTTCCATCCCTCCTACACAAGAATGGTACCGGCCCATTATGTAACAAAGATTGAACTTCTGGGATGTCCTGATCCCAACCCGGTATATAACAGGTTCTTCAAACCATTGAGAAACAAATACACCCCGGATAATCCTGAACAGATCGGACATGAATATATAGCTGCTGTATATAATGAGATTAAAAAGTGGCTTACCCACAGGGCTAAAACAGGCCCTGTAGGAGTCAGTTTTTCTGCAGGTATTGACAGTGGGTCAGTATTTCTTCTTACTTACCATGCCCTGAGGGAGTTGGGTGAAAGTCCATCAAGACTGAAGGCATTCACACTATCAGTGGATGGTGATGGTGCGGATCTCATACAGGCCAGGAAATTCCTGGCGGGCCTGGATCTTGAGATGTTCCTCGAACCTGTTGAGGTGGATTATACAGATCTTGACTGGAAAGAAGCCATAAAGGCAGTAGAGGATTACAAACCACTTGATATTCAATCGGCCACTATGAACCTGGCTCTGATGAAGGGTATAAGAAAACGTTATCCCGACTGGAAGTATATGATAGATGGGGACGGAGGTGATGAAAACCTGAAGGACTATCCAATAGAAGAAAATCCTGAACTCACTATCAGAAGTGTACTTAATAACCTCATGCTTTATCATGAAGGCTGGGGAGTTGAATCAATTAAACACTCACTGACATATTCAGGAGGACTTAGCAGGGGTTACATGAGGACATTCACAACATCCGATATACTTGGTTTCGAAGGTTTCAGTCCCTACACTCTTCCTAATGTCATTGAAATATCAGAAGGTATTCCATTTATTGAACTGACAGACTGGGATCATGAGAAACTGTATGAGTTAAAGGGTAAAATAGTTTCGGCTGGTGTAAAAGCAGTAACGGGAATGGATATGCCTGTATTCTCAAAAAGACGTTTCCAGCACGGAGCCGCTTCCGAGGATGACTTCAAAAAACAGTTCCCTGACAAAGAAATAACTTACAGGAAAGAGTTTCTTTCAATATATGAATAAGAATACCCGGACTGCCATAAATGATGACTGGATATTATCCGGACGGGGAGAAAAAAACGTTGTTGCCCATAACAGGCCGTATTCATGGCTTGTTGAGAAAGAGCGTACACTATCAGGAAGCACAGAAGATACGGCTATAATATTCCTGACAAACAGGGAATGTTCGTTTCACTGCCTGATGTGCGACCTGTGGAAAAACACAACCGACACCCCCTCCCCGCCAGGTTCCATTCCTGCCCAGATTGAATATGCGCTGAACCGCCTTCCTTCAACCAGGCACCTGAAACTTTATAACAGCGGAAGCTTCTTTGATGAGAGGGCAATACCAGAATCGGAATATAAAGAAATAGCTTCTTTAATCAGCCATTTTGAGACCGTGATTGTTGAAAGCCATCCAAGGCTGGTAAATGAAAAAGCTCTTCGTTTCAGGGATATTTTAAAACCTTCTCTTATGGTAGCCATGGGACTCGAAACTTCAAACAATGAAGTACTTGCCAGACTCAACAAGAATATGACCACCAGGGATTTCAGAACAGCAGCCCGATTTCTTTACAAAAACCAGATTCCATCCAGGGCATTTATACTCCTGCGACCCCCGTTTATGACAGAAGAGGAAGGCATACTTTGGGCAGGTCGGTCTGTTGTGTATGCATTCGATTCGGGAACTGAGTGTTGTACTGTAATACCAGTCAGAGCGGGAAACGGGGTTATGGATGTGCTTTATTCACAGGGCCTGTTCGCCCCTCCCCGTATTTCATCCCTTGAACAAGTAATTGAGTTCGGAATTTCGCTGGGCAGGGGCAGAGTATTTGCGGACCTGTGGGATCTTGAAAGATTCTCTACATGCGAAAAGTGTTTCCATGACAGGCAGGCAAGACTTGAATTCATGAATATTCACCAGCAAACACCGACAGGAATAAAATGTACCTGTGATAAGAGTTAATAACTATAAAATACATCATTATTTCTTTTCGTTTCGTATATCGAATTTTGAACATATATAGCTGTACGACTGTTTGATATAAAACTAACCGGGTTACAGCGGAACTATATACTAATCTTCAGGAAAACCGGCAGATGAAAAGGAAATATATGAATCCTTATGCAGCAGGAACACTGCTGGGCCTGGTCCTCCTCTTAGCAATGTTCATTGCCGGCAGAGGACTTGGAGCAAGTGGCGGAATAAAATATTGTGCTGTATCTATCGTAGGTGCAATTGACCATGAGCATGCAGAAAACTCACTTTATTACAGCCAATATTTTAAGGGGGACAAAAGCCCCATGAATAACTGGCTCACCTTTGAAATTCTCGGGGTTCTTGCCGGAGGGTTTATCTCTGGAGCGATATCAGGAAGGCTGCGGTTAAGGATCGAAAAATCGCCCAGGATATCTTCTCCGAGAAGGCTTTTGTTTGCTTTTCTCGGCGGAGTGTTTTTTGTTTACGGGGCCCAGCTGGCAAGAGGATGTACAAGCGGGGCGGCTCTTTCAGGGATGGCTGTTCTTTCGCTTGCCGGCTTTGTGACCATGGTGGCTATATTCGGATCAGCCTACCTGTTTGCCTGGTTCTTCAGAAAAAACTGGTTGTAAGGAAGGTGGCAGGAAACAGGTATCAGGCGACAGGGACTAAGGATCGAACAACATAACAACATAACAACATAACATGGGACCTTTATCAACCTTAACAACTATACCGCAATGGCTGCAGACTTTACTCGCAGTGCTGACAGGTGTGGGATTTGGATTTGCCCTTGAACAGGCAGGATTTTCATCCAGCCGTAAGCTGGCAGGTATGTTTTACGGTTATGATACTACCGTGATCAAGGTTTTTTTTACAGCAGCAATTGTTGCCCTCATTGGTTCGCAGTTTCTTAGCTATTTTGGTCTGCTTAACCTTAACATGGTGTATGTGAATGAATTTTATGTAAATGCTTCAATTGTCGGAGGAATCATTATGGGAGCAGGATTTGTCATGGGTGGATTTTGCCCGGGCACAGGTATCTGTGCTGCGTCTATCGGAAAGATAGATGCTATGTTTTTTCTTCTCGGGGGGCTGGCAGGGGCATATATTTTTGCCGAGACCTATCCCTTAATTCAAAACCTTGCAAATGGAGCCTATAAAGGTCCGGTAAAAATAAACGAAGTCTTTGGAATATCTTCCGGCCTGTTCACCTTCATTCTCATCCTTGCAGCCGTTATCATGTTCTGGCTGGCAGAGAAAGCTGAGAAAAGATTTGCCAGGCCTGATATAACAAGAGATCTTTAAAAAATAAAGGATCTTCACATGCAAACAAGAATAATATACTCAATAGTACTGCTGATACTTGGAATGATACTGGCCTTTCTTCCATTGTCGCAGAACAGACCTTTATCGGCTGAACCGCATAAATTACTTGAAAAGGTGGTTAAGGACACATCTTTCTATTCTGTCGACCAGGTAGCAAAAGCCCTTGTAAATGAAGATAGTACTATCATTCTGATTGATTTGCGTACTCCTGTTGAATACAGGGAAAAATGTATTCCGGGTTCATTAAACATTCCTTATGGCCAGCTGGTTAATTCCGATCCGCAAAATTATTTCACCAACAGTTCCATGATGTACATATTCTACTCCGATGATGATCTGGCAGCAAATTATGCATATGTCTTTGCCAGGGGCTTTGGATATGACAATGTTTCTGTAATGAAGGGAGGTCTTGATGCATGGGATAACATTATTATGAACAGTAGTTTCTCAGGCAGCAGGATAACTGCCAGGCAAAATGCAGTTTTTGAAGTCAGGTTTAAAGCAAGACGGTTATTTACAGAAATGAACAACCTGCCTGACAGTCTCAGGAAGAAATACCTCCTTTTACGGAAAGTGGAGAAGAAGAAGCTAGATGGCGGTTGTTAAACAGGCCTGCTAATCATAGATTTACTTTATTAAAACAATCAAGCAGACAATTTTAAAAATGAAAAAATACAGATTGGTTATATTTGCTATACTTCCCCTTGTATTACTTGTACTTTACTGGCAGTTTGGAAGGCAACATTTCAGTAATGACCCGGGTAAACTGGCCCGACAATCAATAAACGGCAGTAACCTTATCTCCCTGGAACAATTACAATCTGTTTCCGGCAGCAAATTAATTGTTAGGCTCGATTCATGTAAAACCTTAACTGGCATAAGCAATATTACCGTAATGGCAATTCCTGCCTCTGATATACTTTCCGGCAATAATTTAAGGCTAATAAAGAATCATTCAGGGCCGGTAATTCTTAGTTCATGTGATCGCGGTCTGTCAGCGCGTATCTGGATGCTATTAAGCCAGATGGATATCAGCAACTTATATATCCTGGATAATACTTAGAACAGTAGCTCTTATTTAACTACTTTATAATCATCCACTTCTGCATCTGTAAACGGCAACCACGAAAGAGTAGACTGCTCCTTCCCCATTTTTGAATGCATGAAGCTGTTATTTCCGCATTTCAGTGTTCTGGCATCATATCCGAGCAACCTCAAATACGCAGTAGCAAAGGCTGAATTATGCCCTGTGGAGCAATAAACTACCACAGGTTTGTCAACCGGTATTGAAGCCATCTCATCAACATATCCCAGAGTGGATGAAGGTTTATACCTCACTGCACCGGGAATATGTCCGTCTTCATACTTATCTTTTCTCTCAAGATTTATAATATAATACCTGTTCGGGTTACTGAATACCTGGTCGGCTGTGATCAACACACTATCGGTACCATCGCTGAACAATTTATCAAACCTGGCAAAAGCTACATCTTCCCCGGTTGTCTTTCCTGTTTTAAGTTCCGGCATTGCAGTTGCTTCAGGTCTCGGATTTTCTCTTGTCTCCAGATCCTTTTCATACTTTGAAGAAACATCTTTCAACCAGCCCTTGTCTGCATAATTTTTATTCCAGGCGCTCATACCCCATCTCATGGCGTAAACATTTCCATATCCCATGAGCCTCAGAAGAGAAGTAGTATAACATGCCAGCTGACCTTCATCACTTACTATTACAATCCTGTCAAATCTGAAGGGTTTTATTCCTGTCTCAAAATAGCCGGGAAGATCCTGAAATTTCTTATTAACGGCTCCTTCTATATGGCCTTCCGCAAATTGCCCTGGTGACCTCATATCTATAACAAGCTGGTTTTTACCCAGGCTGTCGTGGACAATAGAAGCTTTAATAAGGGACGGGTATTTTTTACTTCTCACATAATCGCCATTATCTTCCAGGTATTTCATAAGAAGGCTTGTCTCCTCCCCTACGGTAACAGGTTTATTTGCCATTACTGCCGGTTCAGATTGTTGATCCATACCGGTTTTTTTGGTACCACTGTTCCCCGAACAGCCTGATAGTAAAACAGTAATGGTCAGTACTGCCATTATGTTGATGCAGGTATTTCTTTTCATATTATCAATGATTAACATCGTTATTGTTTCACCTCATTATGATCCTTATCATACCGAACAGTCCCTGTCCTGTGTCCCGCATCATCATAACTGTAATCTGTAATAGCTACTCCGTTTGCAGGGTTGTTTATAAGGTTTCCGTTTTGATCCATACTCTTTACCTCTGTTACTGCTCCGTGACTATCGTAGGTATACTCTGTTACCGGAACCAGTTTGCCCCCAACATATTCATCATCCTGATCATAATAAGTTACCTTTTGAGGATAACCGTTTTCATCATAGCTTGTAACCCTTTTTGACCATCCCCAGTAAAGGTTTGACATCTGGCCTATTACATTGAAAACGGCAAATGTATCTATATCACCATACTGATCGGGATAAAACTTGAAATATGATACACCAATGTCACCGCAGTTTTCTGCAGTACAGTTGTATAATGTATCTGCCCTGTAATTTTCCATCCTGACCGGGTAGCCTTTCCCGTTATAAGAAAATCTCAGTTCATAGAATGGACAGAAAGGGTTCAGAACTGTTTCCTCGCCTGCAAGATTATACCTCAATTCCCTGACTTTGCCATTAGGAAGCACCGACCAGGAATATGAATGTATCTTGTTATTATTTTCCACCATAGAACCGTCCTTGCCAAGAAACATCAATCCCTTACGGTGACCCGCACTATCAAGAAAATATTCAGCAGCAAATACACCACTCACTTCAACAGGCTGGTTATCTTTATCGAAATAGTGCTTAATCTGCTTATTGCCATTGTATTCATAAGTAATTTTAGCAGCCCCGCCGCCAAGAGAAGAATATCCAAGAAGAACATTGTTCCTACAATATTCAACAGATGAAAGCCGGCTGGAATCATCATAAGTAAACTTATATGCATTTGTACTTTTGGCTTCTTCAGGACTAACAGGATGTGTACCCATCTCCAGGTCATATGGAGTTTCGCTGAACAGAAGATTCCTGTAATACTCAACACCTGAATGTGCTTGTGCCTGCGATTTCTTATTCCCCGTACAAGATGCCACTATGAGTCCCAGAACCAGAATGAAGATTACCGGAACAATCATTTTTTGAAGTTTCTTACTCATTTCTGTTTTGGTTTTAATTAATAATTTATTGCTATTTTTATTTCAGATTTGAAGATAAAGTTATGTATAACTTTTGAGAGATTAATACGTTATTCCAATATCATACTTCATTTTAACAAGTAAAAATAACAAAAGTTTAAAATCAGATTAAACCTTTTCCAGTTTGTTTTATCCAAGAGATAGAATCAACAAAAAGAAAAAATAAGCTATCATGAATAAAATAAAATCAAAAATCGGTTTAAGTCTTATCTGCATATTCCTCATCGCAGGTACCCTGTCGGCACAACAGGAAAACAAAGTACCAGCCAGGGCAGGGGCACCAGGTGAAAAACTCACAGCAGAACAGATAGAAGCAATTAAAGAGATAAGACAGGAACGTGCTGCATTCAGGAATGCTTTCAGAGAAACACTTACCGGCAACCAGCTGGATATACTTACAAAACCCGGGTTGACACGCCAGGAAAGGCTAAAATCTTTTGGTGCTTCATTATCTGCAGACCAGATTAGAATGATCAGGACACACAAAAGAGTAATGAGGTTGCAGAACAATACAATAAGATCAGCTGTTGCTGAGCATCAGAGAATGGGTATCAGAAGAATGGGAATGAATAAAAATCAGCAGAACAGAACTTATTTTCAAAGAATCAGGATGATGAAAAACAAGCATAATGGGATATAACAGATCTTCCGCTCAATGAAATTAATAATTCAATGCAGGCATTCACCTATAGTATCATAATAACGATCAGTCTTAATAACCTTTACCCGACATGGATATTAAGAACCATGTTCATATTACCAGTTAATTAATGAGAAGGATTAGATATATATTCATAATGATGGCTGTAGTCCTTTCTTTTCCCGTGGCCGGACAGGAAGGAAACGTCAATTCATTACTCGATGAATTTCTTTACGGAAAGAACTCCAGGGATTCTGTTCTGGAAGCTGCAGTTCTTAATGATGCAGACCTGAGTGAACTCACAAATGCACTGTCGAATAACAGGTTCATTTATGCCAGGAGCGAATTTGAGAACAGAACATATTTCATGGGGCAGGATCTTGGAATTAAACAATATAATATTTCAAACCAGCTGATGTATTCCGGCCCCAAAGGTCTGAATGTAATTGTATCAGGACTTTTATACAGTGGCTTTCAACCAAAATATAATACCACAATTGCCACAATAGGATACAACAATTCGTTACGGAAGGTCAGGGATCTAAGACTAAGAGCCAGTTACAGCCGCTTTTTCTTTGCTAAAAACGATTCCATACCAGAGAGCGACTTCAACAGTTCTTTTAATCTAGGGGCTACTTACCAGCTAAAGTTTATAGGAACATCCATCGATTTTTCGCTGCTCACAGGAAACCAACCATCAGTACAGGCATCATGGGATGTATTTACCGATTTCACCATTGCACGTTTAGGGCTTTTCAGCAGGTTGCGCTTTAATCCTGAGGCTTCTTTCTATTTTGGCAACGAGATAGTAATAACAAGTCAGTACATATCAACCCGTAAACACACAGTTGAGGTTTCCTCAGAGAATAACAACTTTGGCCTCCTTAACACCATGATAAGGGTGCCACTAAACTTCACATACAGGAATTTTGACCTGACAGCCGGATACAACTTCAATTTTCCCAGATCTCCGGGAACAGATATAAAACCTGTTAATACATCATTTTTCAATATCTCACTGGGGTATATATTTAACTTTTAAGGGAAATACAGGAGGGAGGCGTCAGGCGGCAGGCAGCAGGCGGCAGGCAGCAGGCGGCAGGCGGCAGGCGGCTGGATGGAAGAGGTAGTGTAAAAGGTTGAATATTAAAACACTGCTGCCATTGCTTATCGAAACAGCACTTGACAGATATACCTGAAAGAGGAAGCCAAATCCTCCCCTCCTCGCCGATTATTAGTATTTTTGCCATACACAAATAATCAGTGCTATGGACAATACATTTTTTAACAGCAGCTTTTTCAGTTATATAATGATACCGTTCTTTATATTTCTCGCAAGGATATGTGATGTGTCTATTGGAACAATGAGGATAATATTTGTATCAAAGGGAAAAAGAAATATTGCCCCTTTCCTGGGATTCTTCGAGGTTCTCATATGGATCATAGCCATAAGCAAGATTATGGAAAACCTTGACAATTATGTAAACTATGTTGCATATGCAGCCGGCTTTGCAACAGGAAATTTTGTTGGAATGATAATTGAAGAAAAACTTGCCATGGGGATACAGATGATAAGGATTTTTTCGGGTGAAAGGGGGATGGACCTGGTAGAAAAGCTGAACAACAAAGGCTATGGAGCCACGGTAGTGGATGCCCACGGAGCCAGGCAGAATATATGCCTCATTTATACTATCGTACAGAGAAATGAACTGTCAAAAGTAATCGACCTCATAAAAGAGTTTAATCCAAAGGCATTTTATACCATTGAAGACATAAAAGGAGCCAATGAAGGCATCTTCCTCCCCCGGAAAAAAGCGGGAGTATTGCCATTGAGGTACTGGAGAAAGGGAAAGTAGGGAGGTATCAGGTATCAGGTATCAGGTATCAGGTATCAGGTATCAGGATGTTAGGTGCTGGGTGCTGGGTGTAGGAAGTTATGCGCTAATTCCCCTCCTCGCTTTGCTCACCGTAGCATTAATGCGATGATGAGGAGGGGCCAGGGGTGGGTTTATGAAGCTGAAAGGCGAAAATGTTCGGAGCACTGCTCGGATTACAATTCAGGGGTGTTCGGAAGATTTTTCGCCGATTCGCAAATTGATGACATAATCCTTAACACATGAATTCATGAATAATGATGTAATTGGCTTATATTAAACATCTTGGAGATCCTTCCGCTACGCGTCAGGATGACACTGCAAGTAAGTAATTAAGGTGGGAATGTGGAGGGGCGTTTTGCCTATACATTCTTTTTGACAGGCAATGTTCTTCAAAACGCCCCTCCTAATTCCCCATACAGACCCCAGAATCACTTTCATCCCGAAGCGCCAGCGTGGGATCCCCTGACCGCGAACAGCGACAACATTGACAGGATTTGCATCTTCCCCGTAGGGGATAAATTATTGTAGCAAGATATGTTTGAATGATATATTTAATTCCCCGTAGGGGATAAATAAGGTTATATGAGAAATATTTCTATAATGTTAAATTGTTGATTTGGGAATACAATATTTAATTTATTGAACCTCTTCGAGGTACAGAAGGGGAACCAAACCATCAATGCTACAATAATTGAAGCCCTACGGGCTACAATCAAAATAGACTAAATGTAAATAATCTGGCAAAACGATCCTCCATGTTCCCTAATGAACCAAAACAACCTGCCATGCAGGAGATATCGAAGGATTCCCTGATTGCTTAAGAGTCCCAGGTATTTACTACTTATGCGCTTCTATGTCTTCTGAGCACCCCTGATTGCAAATCGGCGCCAACGGAGTGAATGGTGAATGTGTACAATGCACGGCTCGGATTACAATTCCTCGCGATAAAGGAACAGACAGCAGGCAGCAAATGGTTATTTGGTCCAAAAATTCAGAATTTCTCAAGAATTTATTCTTACTTTATCTCAAGTAATTAAAATAG
The DNA here is from genome assembly GCA_046706305.1 of Bacteroidales bacterium. Lineage (GTDB taxonomy): Bacteria > Bacteroidota > Bacteroidia > Bacteroidales > VadinHA17 > LD21. The sequence continues at coordinate 210 of JBJKPQ010000079.1, read as the reverse complement.
ATTTTAATGAAATTTTATAAACTCCTTTTAATTATAGAGTTTGTATTATTGACATATTATGTGAATAATAAATAAAAACATTTTTTTCGAAAGTTAATTAATAGCTAATTTTGAAAAAATTAACCCAAGATGGATCAGTTTACAGGACATCCCTTATACAGGAAACACAATATCGACAGTGCCATGAGCTCTTTATGGGAGTTTTACAAA
>JBJKPQ010000078.1:0-8587 GCA_046706305.1 Bacteroidales bacterium | reverse complement strand
CTGTAAACGTAAAATTATCAATTTCTTCAGATTCGCGGCTTGTGCAAAACTCAAATATCTCCCTGGCGGCAACCAATGACCTTTTTATGAATGAAGCCGGGGACGGCTCAACGGATATAGCATCATGGTTTTTACTTGAATCTGATATCAGGGGTGATGTTGAGGAACCGGCCTATTATTTTGATCCTTCAAACAAAGACAGGCTGAAAGACCTGGATATACTTCTTCTGACCCAGGGATGGCGTGATTTCAAATGGAAATACAATGGATTGGAGTATCCTCCTGAAGACGGGTTTACTATAAAAGGCAAAGTAAGAAAGAAATTCTCCGATACACCCATTGAAAATTCAACTGTTACTATCGGACTCTTTAATAAAGGTAAACCTTTTATCAGGTACTTGGAGACAGATGCAACAGGCCACTTTTCCCTTACCGGTATTGATATTACCGGTAGTGCAACTTTTATTGCAAGTGTGGCTGATGAAAAGGATAAACTTAAAGGATGGCTGATCCTTGATTCAACGCATTATTCAGCTCCAAAAATCCGGGAGATAGTGAATAATACCAGGTATGTCAGGATACATAATGATAAATCTACTGAAAAATCGATGCCCTTATATATTCAATATGCAGAATACAGGACATCTCTGGAAAAAAAATACAGGTTATCAGATACAATCAAACCAGGTGAAGTTAAAGTAACCGCCAAACGTCAGACAGCAGTAGAAAAAGCACGCTCAGAAAGTCAGTATTACCTGCGATCAGTATGGGCGGACCAGGAATACGAAGTGAGGCCCATTTCAAAGACTTATGTTAATGTTGGAAATTTTTTGGAGCAAAGATTCTGGATAAAGCCCCCAAAACAGTTTATCCCTGTTCCCTCAAACCAAACCGGCCAGAATCCGGGTGCATCGGGGCAGAGTCCTATGCAGGCAGCAATGGCAGAGCTTGGCAGCCAAAAAACTGGTCCTGTGAATAACCAACCAATAATAATGCTCGACGGAAATGAAGTAGGCTGGGAAGGTGTGGAGTACATCCCGATCGACTGGATTGCCAGGGTCGATTATATAAAGGGCAGAAATGCTGAACTTATATGGGGGGTCAGGGGGATGAATGGTGTGGTTTCTGTTATTTTAAAACCTGATCTGTTGAATGAAATAAAACCTGTCTATCACTCTGTTCAAAAGATTTTTTCAGGATTCAGTGAACCCAGGATTTACTTTTCCCAAAAACATCATACAACATTAGAATCGGATTATAAACCTGATCTGCGAAATACCTTAGTCTGGGATCCCGATATAAAACTGGCCGAGAGAAAAGACACAACAATTGTTTTTTATAATTCCGATAACCCCGGATCTATAATGATAAAAGCAGAAGGGATAACCGATACAGGTATACCGGTAACCGGGACTGCGGAGTACAGGGTGAAGCCCCGGACTGAAGCCCCGGACTGAAGTCCGGGGGAACTGAAGTCCGGGCAAAATGCCTTCTTAAAGAAATTTTGTTTAATTTTGAATATAACAGCGCTTAACCCGGGTTAAGCTGAAAATATTAGCATAGTACCACCTAACCTAAACAAAGCATATTATGACCAGAATCCGATTATTTTTAATGCCGGTAATGATGCTGGCAGTTCTGTTATTGTTTTCTTCGTGCAGTAAGAACAAGGCAGACGACAAACTGAATATTTCTTATGAGAAATACACAATGCCAAACGGGCTCCAGGTAATATTACATACCGATCATTCCGATCCCGTCATTTCATATGACATCATGTACCATGTGGGCTCCAGCCGCGAGATACCCGGCAAAACAGGGTTTGCACACCTCTTTGAACATCTCCTTTTCAGCGGTTCAGAGAACGTTCCTGCAGGTGTTTTCGACAAGCTGATTGAAGGAGCCGGCGGGTCAAACAATGGTTTTACCTCAAGGGATGTAACATCATATTTCGAGATATTTCCTAAAAATGCCCTTGAACAAATATTATGGCTCGAATCTGACCGGATGGGATTTTTCATTAACTCAGTCACACAAAGGGCTATGGCCATACAACAAAATGTAGTCCAGAATGAGAAGAGGCAGAGCGAGGATAACTCACCATACGGTTTTACAGATTATGTCATAAGTAAAAACCTGTATCCTGATAAGCACCCGTATAACTGGGAAGTAATAGGTGAAATGGAGGATCTTAAAAATGCCACACTGACCGATGTGAAAAACTATTATAATAATTACTACGGTCCAAACAATGCAACCCTTGTTCTTGCAGGAGACTTTGATCCCGACACAGCAAAGATACTGATAAACAAGTATTTCGGAGAGATTAAATCACATGGAGAGGTGAGTCCGAGAAGTGCTATGGTTCCCGGACTCGACAAGACAAAAAAGATATACCACGAAGATAATTTCGCCAATGTACCTGAGATAACTATGGTATGGCCGGTACCGCAGGCTTACCAGAAAGATGCCTATGCTCTTGATTTCCTGGCAAAGCTGCTATCAGATGGGAAAAAAGCACCATTATATAAAGTCCTGGTCAGGGAAAAGAAACTTACATCAAGGACTACAGCATACAATAATGCTGGTGAACTGGCTGGTGAATTCACAATATCCATAAGGGCCAATGAAGGTAAAAACCTGGAAGACATAGAAAAGGGCATAATGGAGGCATTCGATCTTTTTGAAAAAGAAGGAATAACAGAGAAGGATATTGAAAGAGTTAAATCTTCAGCTGAAAAGAATTTTTATGACGGACTGTCAAGTGTATTTAATAAATCATTGCAACTCGCCTTCTACAATACCTTTCTGAATGATCCGGGCTATATTGAAAAAGATATTGAAAACATAAAAGCTGTTACACTGGATGACGTAAATAATGTGTTTAAGAAATATATAAAAAACAAGCCTCATATCGTTACAAGCTTTGTACCAATGGGTGAAACAGCCATGGCGGCTGACAGTTCGGTACCTGCCAATATTAAGGAGGAAAATATTAATGAAGCAACACAAGTTGAAATTGCTCAGACCGGCAGTGACAGTTATGAAAAAACTCCCTCATCTATCGACAGGACCGTTGAGCCTGCCCTTGGGGAAGAGCCTGAACTCAATGTTCCCAAAGTATGGGAAGCTACCCTTTCAAATGGAATAGAGGTCAGGGGAATAGAGAACACAGAACTTCCACTTGTTACTATGAATATAATGATAGGAGGCGGAGTCGGCCAGGATAAAACTGATCTGCCTGGGGTTGCAAACTTGGTAGCTGAAGTTCTGCCGCAGGGAACAAAAAATAAAACTCCTGAAGAGCTTGAAGAAGCAACGGAACTACTGGGTTCCGACATAAATATGTATGCGGGTCGTGAAGAGATTAACATGAATGCCAGTTCCTTATCAAGAAACTTTGACAAGACTGTTGACCTTATGCGGGAGATACTTCTTGAACCACGCTGGGATTCATCTGAATTTGCCATAGCACTTACAAGGAATAAAAATATTATACTGCAGTCAAATGCCCAGCCCAGGAGTGTTGCAAGCCTGGAGTTCTATAAGCTGCTGTATGGCGATAATAATATATTTGGTTACAGTTCCAGGGGAACAGAAGAATCAATCAATAAGATAACACTTGATGACCTTAAAGAATATTACAATAATAATTTTTCGCCGTCAGTCACAAAGATACAGGTAGCCGGGAATGTAAGCAGAGAAGAAGTACTTGAGGCCCTTAAACCTCTTGAGACCTCGTGGAAAAATAAAGATGTTACATTCAATAATTATACTGCCCCGCCAGAACCGGAAAAATCAAAGATATATTTCGTTGATATCCCGGGTTCACGACAATCGGTAATTTATATAGGCTACCTGGCATTGTCGAGAGATAATCCGGATTATGTAAAAGCTGATTTTATAAACTACAGGCTTGGCGGAGCCTTCACAAGTATCCTGAACCAGATACTGAGAGAAGAAAAAGGTTATACATACGGTGCATCAAGTTATTTCCAGGAAATGAAGACCGAGGCTCCTTTTATAGCATCAACACAGGTACGATCCGATGCTACCTTTGAATCTGTTAATATCTTTAAGGATGAAATGGAAAAATACAGAAAGGGCCTTTCCGATTCAGACCTTCAGTTTGTTAAGAATTGTATGATACGTTCAAATGCTCTGCGTTTTGAAACAAACAGGGCCCTGCTTGGTATGCTTTCAACTATGGCAAAATATGAATTTCCACAGGATTATATCAGATCTGAGGAAACCACCATAAAAAATATTTCAGGAGACGAAGCGAAATCAATCATTGATAAATACATAATACCTGATAAAATGATATGGGTTGTGGTTGGTGATGCCTCCACTCAACTAAAACCACTTGAAAAAATCGGATTCGGCACACCAATACTTGTTGAACGTTAAAAAAGAATGTATTTATATGTTAGAATGCAATCAGCCGTAATTTTATAGATTTCTGCTGATTGCGTTTTCTTCTTCTTTGAAATTCGGGTAAATCGAGGTATCTTTATAGAACCAAGTCAGAATCTCATTTGTTCTCATTTAAAATTGTAACCCTAATCCAGTATCAATGAAACCTTCATTTTTAATATCCCAATCAAATATGATTATAAGTCAGATGAAGATTTCATGTGATATTTAAAATCTAAATCGTTTTACACATGAAAAGAACAACATTGATTTTTATTATTTGTCTGATTTTCGGACAAGCCAGCATCATGGCTCAGGAAGAAGCCAGGTTATTAAGGTTCCCGGCAATCTACGACAACCAGATTGTATTTACCTATGCCGGAAATCTTTACACAGTTCCGGCCGATGGCGGTACAGCACGGAAGCTAACAAATCACGACGGATTTGAGATGTTTGCAAGGTTCTCTCCTGATGGAAAGACAATCGCTTTTACAGCTCAGTACGACGGCAATACTGAAGTATATACAATGAATTCGCAGGGAGGGGTGCCAAAAAGGATAACATATACGGCAACCCTGGGCAGAGACGATGTGGCCGACAGGATGGGTCCGAACAATATCGTTTTCGGCTGGAAACATGATAACAAAACAATTATTTTCAGGTCAAGAAAAAACTCATTCAATGATTTTAATGGTGCACTTTTCACTGTTGACACCTCCGGTAACTTACCTGAACAGATTCCTGTTCCGCGGGGAGGTTTCTGCTCCTATTCACCTGATGATCAGAAACTGGCGTATAACAGGGTCTTCAGGGAATTCCGTACCTGGAAAAGATACCGTGGAGGAATGGCAGATGACATTTGGATCTTCGATCTGAATACCCATAAGATTGAAAATATCACAAATAATCCTGCTCAGGATATAATACCTATGTGGACGGGAAATAAAATATATTTTCTTTCAGACAGGGATGAAAACAAACGCATGAACCTTTATGTCTACGATCTTGATTCAAAAGAGACAAAAAAATTAACAGAATATAAAGATTTCGATATAAAATTCCCATCACTTGGAAAAAAAGCAATAGTGTACGAGAATGGAGGCTATATATACAAGATGGACCTTGCAACGGAGAAACCTGTAAAAGTTAATATTGTTCTTGCTGAAGACATGCTATCAGGAAGAACAGCTATTGAAGATGTGAACAAATTCATTACAAATTATGAAATATCACCTGATGGCAAACGTGCATTGTTTGGAGCACATGGTGATGTCTTCACTGTCCCTGAAAAATATGGTCAAACCCGTAACCTCACACATTCCTCGGGCATACATGAGAGAGATTCAAAATGGTCACCCGACGGGAAATGGATATCATACAACTCTGATAAAACGGGTGAAGTTGAGATCTTCATTCAGGCACAGGATGGTAATGAACCACCGGTACAGGTTACATCGGGAAGTCATAACTACAAATACCAGCCTCTATGGTCGCCCGACAGCAAAAAACTGATGTGGTCAGACAGGAACCAGATGCTGCATTATGTCGATATTGATACAAAAACAATAACTAATGTTGATATAGACTCAATATTCGAGATACGGCAGTATGACTGGTCACCAGACAGCAAATGGATCGTTTACACCAAAAACAGCAATAACAGGTACCAGCAGATCTACCTCTATTCTCTCGAACAGAAAAAGTCTTTCCCTGTTACATCCAACTGGTATAATGCGTACAGCGGAACTTTTAGTGAGGATGGCAAATATCTATTCTTTGTGTCATCCCGCGATTTCAATCCCACCTTCAGTGAAGTTGGTCCCACAATAAGTTACTCTGATATGGGAGGAATCTATTTCATCACACTAAGCAAGAAGACACCCTCCCTGTTCAAGCTGAAGAGCGATGAGGTTGAACTTGCCGCCTCTGAAACAAAGGCTTCCCCGACTGACAAGAAGAAGGAAACTAAAAAGGCCTCGAAAGAACAACCAAACAATGAGTCATCTTCCGATATAGAAATAGACATAGACGGCATAGTAGGCCGAATAGGAAAGCTGCCTCTTAAAGCTTCAAATTATGGTAATCTGACCTCAGTTGGAAGCAGGTTATATTATCAAAGAATGGGAGAGACTGACAGGAGACCGGTGTTGGCTATGTATGATTTTGATTCCAGGGAAGAAAAGGATCTCGGCCAGGCAAACGGATATGAGATATCGAGGGATAAGAAGAAAATGATTGTATCTCAAAACGGTCATTATGCAATAATAAATCTCCCTGTCGCAGAACTGCGATTGACTGATAATCTTGATCTTTCAGGTCTTCAGTTAGACCTTAACAAGCACAAGGAGTGGAACCAGATCTACTGGGAGTCCTGGAGACAGATGAGAGACTTCTTCTACTCACCTACAATGAACGGGGTCGACTGGAAAGCTGAAGGCGACAAATACCACCAGCTTGTTCCTTATGTCAACCAGAGAAAAGACCTTACATACATAATCGGAGAACTGATAGGAGAACTCAATATCGGACATGCTTATGTAGGTGGCGGAGAGCAACCTCAACCAAAAAGAATCAAAACAGGACTTTTGGGAGCCCGGCTTTCGAAAGATAAGGAATCGGGATTCTTTAAGATAGATAAAATTCTACAGGGACAAAACTGGACCGGCGATGTAAAATCTCCTCTCACAGCTATTGGCGTAAATGTGAATGAAGGCGATTATATACTTGCCATTGATGGTGTTCCGACAAATGATGTCGGGAATATATACGAGATGCTTGTAGACAAGGCAGGCAAGCAGGTAAGGCTTACAATAAGCTCAACACCCACAAAACAGGGCGAACACATCGAAACTATTATGCCTATTGACGATGAAGCACCACTATATTACCACGATTGGGTGAGCAGTAATATTGAGAAGGTGAATAAAGCTACCAACGGGAAGGTTGGTTATGTACATATTCCTGATATGGGTGTTGACGGATTAAATGACTTCATTAAATACTACTACCCTCAGCTCGAAAAAGAAGCCCTTATTATTGATGTAAGGGGTAACGGCGGTGGCTTTGTCTCTCCAATTATTATTGAGGCCTTAAGAAGAGTGGCATCACAGATAACAATAACGAGGAACTCGAAGCCCGAAGTTGACCCCGATGGTACATTATATGGGCCGATGGTTCTTCTTTGTGATGAATTCTCAGCTTCTGACGGAGACATAGTTACTTACCGCTTCAAGCACTATAACCTTGGCAAGGTGATAGGAAAACGGACCTGGGGAGGTGTTACGGGAATAAGAGGTACACTTCCTTTCCAGGACGGTGGCTTCCTTAACAGGCCTGAATTCTCAAGATACAGTCTCGACGGTAAGAAATGGATTATTGAAGGTACAGGCGTTGAACCGGATATTGTTGTTGATAATGATCCGTACCTCGAATATACAGGAGTTGATCAGCAATTGAACAAGGGTATTGAAGTACTTCTTGAAGAACTTAAGACACAACGTAAAACGATTCCTAATCATCCACCCTACCCGGTGAAGTGAGGTATGAGGTATAGGGAAGGCGGTATGCGGTATAGGGTGACTTCCCCTTACCGTATACCGTATATCCTCCCTGTGTGAAACCATGCTGCCTTCTATTTCCCTGTTGAATTGAGTGTGGCCACATAATAATCTGGATCTACCTTGATCGTAGCTCCTTCGGTGTCAAGTTTAATAGTTGTTTCCTCTGTTAGCGGGGAAATTGTCATTGGTTTTCCCGAGACATAAATCTTTAGTGGCATGTTAAACCCAGGAACACAATTGTTCCATCGGAAAGTCAGCTCCCTGCCCTTTACATAATATTCGAAAACAGGTATCCTCACATCCCTGAGGTACTGATCGAAGAACTTCTGCAGATTGATACCGGCCTTTTCACTAAGATAGTTTTCAACCTGTTTACCCGTGACAACCTGGTGATAAAAATCCTTGTTTAATCCTCTAAGAATACTTCTCCATTTGTCGTCATTGCCTATAACCTGACGAAGGGTATTAAGCATATTTCCACCTTTGTAATACATGTCGCCAGAACCCTCATAATTAAGGTTGTAAATACCAATTACAGGTCTGTCGTTTTTTATCAGGCTCCTGGTCCCAAGAACATATTCACTGCCTGCCTTCTTTCCATAATAGTATTC
>JBJKPQ010000077.1:0-3498 GCA_046706305.1 Bacteroidales bacterium | reverse complement strand
TGTTATGGAAGGAAACAAGAAGCAAAAAAAGGATCTTTACCTACCTTTCTGCTTTTCTGACAGCACTGTTCTTCATTGCTGGGACTCTGTTCAAGATACAACACTGGCCCGGTGCAGCAATATGCCTTACACTGGCAGCTCTGGCAGGTGCCTTTATGTTCATACCGGCCCTTGTGATAAACAGGTTCAGCAGTGCTGACGACAGGAAGAAAAGACCGGCATATATTACAGGAGCTGCCGGACTTGTATTTTACATGGCAGGGATGCTTTTTAAGATTATGCACTGGCCTCTTGCTACGATTTTGATGATAGCAGGGATACTGATTCTCTTTCTGATTGCTTTCCCGGTGTATACATATATTACATGGAAAGATTCAACTCATGTAAGCGCTGTCTTTTTATACCTTGTAATAGGTGCCTTGCTTGTCATTATACCCGGTGTACTGATTAATCTTAACCTGCAGGTATACTTTGAGCGGGGTTTCTATCTTAGCCAGCAGCAACAACAGAGTCTGTCCGGCTACCTTTATGATAATAACATGATGTATCTTGAGAAGTACCGCGATTCTCCGGAATACGGGTTTATGAAGCGTGTTGGCTCGTCAACCGACAGTATAATAGCTGTGATAGATAACCTGGCCGGTAAAATGGTGGCATCAGACAGATCGCGGGGTGATGCCGAAAGAAAAAGCAATATTGCTTCTTCCATAAAAGGCAACAGGCAGATGATAAATTATAATATGATATCAGAGCCATTTGCCAGCTATCCAGTGGTTGATTGTTTAATCCCGGGAGCTCAACCACGCGAGGAACTTGACAGGGCCCTTTCTTCTTACAGGGAAGAAATCATTACCCTGTTTTCAGCAGTAGAATCAGACCATCTCTCTGGTTTCCCGGATCTTTCAGTGATACTTCCGGCCAGACAAAATGGCGAGGTTAATATATCTCTTATGACAGGACTTCATTCTCTCGAAGTGCTTAAAAATACTATTCTCACTTTTGAAAGTGAAATCCTGTCTGAAATTGCATCAGGTATGAAAGCAAGCCGGGATGGACTGGATTAACAGGGATGGGCAGGCTATTCAAAGAATCATTTAGTATCTGCTTAATGTTGATCAAGGTGGCAATAACAATTTAAATTATTAAAAATGAAACAGAAACTATATACTCTTGGACTCGTTGTTGCATTTATTGTCTTTACAGGTGCAATATTTAAGGTAAACCACTGGCCCGGGGCAGGTATTCTTCTGACCCTTGGCATCCTGTCGCTTGTCCTGGTATTTCTTCCTGCTGCGTTGGTAAATCATTATAAGTCAGGAGAGAGCGAAAAACATTTATCGTTGTATATTATAACATGGATTACATGTTTAGTGCTTTTCGGCTCAATGTTGTTTAAGATAATGCACTGGCCTTATGCAGGGCTAATGCTTCTTATTGCGCTTCCTTTTCCCTACGTGGTATTTTTACCTGTATTTATCACCGTAACTTCGAAAAACAGGAATTTTAATATTTATAACACTGTTTTTGTACTTCTGCTTCTGGCTTTGAATTCAGTATTTTCAGGGCTGCTGGCCCTTAACCCTTCAATGATAAGAATTCACGACAGCTATAATATATCAGGCGATTATAACAGGAGTACAGAACTCCTCAACAGCTCAAAAAGTAATATCCATGCCACAGCTGTAAATCTTAAAATAGATGAGGTTTTAGGTGTAATCGATAATACACAGGCCGCACTTTTGAAGTTTCGTACAATTGGTGTTTCAGGTTGGGTTTCAAATGCAAAGGAATTATCGCACCCGGAGGAAAGAATAGGCTGGGAAATGAAAATCTCTGATGAGGAAAAATACCCCGGAATGATGCTGGCTGAGGGTTTACGGGAATTGACAGGAGTAATTGATAAAACACCCGGCTATGAAAAGCTTGCTCAGAATATTGCTTCGATAATTGATTTCAGCGTTAAGCCGGGTGAAGAACAGATATGGGCTAAAAGTGTATTTTCAGATAACAACCTTTCATGGGCACTAATTTATCTCGACGGACTCCGGACAAATCTGCTTATGATAAAAGCCGCTTTACCTGTGGGCTGCAGCAGTAATATCTGAGATATTGCCTCGTGGTAAAATAACAATGACAGAGGTTGTCTTAAAAGTATTTTAAGGCAGCCTCTTTGTTATTTCCTGACAAACTAAACGAATATTAAAAGTTTCGTTCTGTCTATAAAATTTGCCTGTTGGTCTATTTAATTTTTAATGGGACGATCGGGGCGGTATTTTTATTCCCAAAAGCGAAAGGAATTATGAAATTCACATCAGAAGAATATCAGAAAAAGGAACGATTCCGGATGTGATTATTTTAATCCCTGAATAAAATAAAAATAATTTCAAATGAAAAGATTGATTTCAATATTGGTTGCCGTCGTTGTTCCCGGTCTGTTTTTTAACTTACCGGCAGTAGCCCAGCAGGACAGTATCTGGACCCTGGATATGTGTATTAATCGTGCATATAACCAGAACATACAGGTAAGGAAAAGCGAGGTTACAAATCAACAGTCGGCTGTTTATGCCGATCAGGCCAGGGCTCAGAGAATGCCCTCACTGAATGGTTCAATAAGTCAGAATTTTAACTGGAGTAAGAGCAATTCCACGACTTCTTCAGGTTTTTCAGGTGTTAATGGCTCAAATTATTCCTTAAACTCGGGAGTAGTTCTTTTCAATTCATCCAGGATTAACAACCAGATCAGGCAGGCCGATTTACAGTTGGAATCGGGTAAGTTCTCACTGGAGACTACAAAGGAGTCAATCAGCCTGAATATACTGGATGCATACCTTCAGGTATTATATTCGGAAGAGCAGGTTAAGAATACTCAGAAACAGATTGAAACTATTACCAGTCAGCTTAACCTGGCAAAGGAAAGGCTTGATCTGCAGGTGATCTCAACATCTGATTACGCCAAAGTAAAATCGCAGCTAGCAAGTGAAAACCTGACATTAGCCAACTCGGAAAGTCAGCTTTCCATAGCCAAGATAAACCTGATGCAGCTAATTGAATTACCGGTACGGAGTAACTTCGAAGTAGCGCATCCCGATCTTGGACAGGTTCTGAATAAGCATCTGGTTCCCGATGTGCGCAAGATATATGAGACTGCTCTTGCCATCAAGCCGCAGATAAAGAATGCCACTGTAAACAAGGAAATTGCAGGACTTGATGAAAAAATTGCAAAAGCATCCTATTTCCCTGTACTTTCGGCCAGTGCCGGAGTCAGTTCAGGATTTACAAGCAGGACTACTGATCCGTATTTTAACCAGCTAAACAATGGTGTCAGTCCTTCAGTAGGTTTCTCCCTTTCAATACCTATCTATCAGAAGAAGCAGGTAAAAACAAATGTTGAAGTGGCAAAGCTTGGTTACCAGAATGCTGAGTTAAGTGAGATTGATACACGTAACCAGTTAAGGAAAAGCATAGAGCAGGCATGTCTTGATGTAACATCTGCACAGG
>JBJKPQ010000076.1:0-5627 GCA_046706305.1 Bacteroidales bacterium | reverse complement strand
CCTGCGCGGTGCATCTATACATACTGACCGCTCGATGTCAGTGAATAACCCTGGGGTAGCTGTATTATCTCAGTAACAACCTTCCTGGCTTCCGCAACATACGAGCCGATATCTGTAGTATTCAGGTCGACATAGACCAGTGATTCGGGACGTGCATTTTCGGATTTTATTACCGGGGGACCTTTTTTTACTTCAATAGTACCCAGCTGATCAAGCGGTATATGCCCGCCGCCGGGCAGTGGTACCAATACCCTTTTTAATGCTTCCGGGTTACTCCTGTAGTCGCGCTGGTAGCGGAGATTGACGGGATATCGTTGTAAACCTTCAATTGTCTTTGTGATATTCATACCTCCAATGGCGGACTGGAAGATGTCCTCTACATTGCCCACCGTAAGTCCGTAGCGGGCAATAGCATCGCGGTCAATATCAAAGTCGATATAGTTACCGCCTTCGGCACGTTCCGCAAATACTGAACGGGTTCCCGGCACATTCCGCAGTACTCCTTCAATCTTTTCACCAAGCGACTGAAGGACTTCCAGATCGGGACCGGTGATCTTAATGCCTACAGGGGTTTTGATTCCTGTAGATAGCATGTCGATACGTGTTTTTATCGGCATGGTCCATGCATTGGTGAGTCCCGGTATTTTTACAGCCTCATCAAGTTTGTTCACAAGTAATTTCGGCGTCATCCCTTTCGGCCATTCGCTTTGCGGTTTCAACTGTATGGTAGTCTCGATCATCGAAAGGGGTGCCGGGTCGGTAGCTGTTGAAGCACGACCTACCTTCCCCATTACCGATTCCACCTCGGGGAATGATTCGATGATCTTGTCTGTCTGCTGCAGCAGCTGACGGGCTTTGGTGATTGAAATGCCGGGTAAGGTTGTCGGCATGTAAACAAGGTCACCTTCATATAACGGCGGCATAAATTCCGAACCCAGTTTGCTGTAAGGGTACCAGCTTGCCATTACCACAAGACCGGAAATAATCAATACCCACCATCTCTTCCTTATCACAAAACCCACAATTGGCTCATAAGCCCTCATCAGTGATTTTGTGATGGGGTTGTCATCTTCTTTTTTCATCTTCCCGCGAATGAAATAGCCCATCAGCACCGGGACTATTGTTATGGAAAGAATGGCTCCCACAGCCATGGAATAGGATTTGGTAAATGCGAGTGGTTTGAACATGCGGCCTTCCTGGGCCCCCAGTGCAAATACGGGCAGGAAAGACACGACAATCACCAGCAGTGAGAAGAATATTGACGGGCCTACCTCCTTGGAGGCATCCAAAATTACAGCCCAGTGCGGTTTTTGCTGCTCCGGCGGTAACATTTGATTATGAAGGACGTGCGACTGTGCATTTTCCACCATTATTATCGCAGCGTCCACCATCGCCCCGATGGCTATGGCAATTCCTCCCAGCGACATTATGTTAGCATTGATACCCTGCAGGTGCATGATAAGTAAAGCACCAAGTACAGCTGTTGGCAGTGTAAATACTGCCACAAAGGAGCTTCTGAAATGGAGCAGGAAGATGAAGATCACAAGCGATACAACAAGGATTTCCTCCAGCAGCTTATCCTGCAGGTTTTTGATTGCTTTACTGATAAGTCCCGACCGGTCATATGCAGTGATAATCTCCACCCCGGGAGGCAGTGACCCTTTCAGTTCGTCTATTTTTTTCTTAACCTGGTTTATTACTTTCAGACCGTTGGCGCCGTATCGCTGAACCACAATTCCACCCACAACTTCACCTTTCCCGTTCCAGTCGGCCAGCCCGCGCCTGAGTTCCGGGCCGACAACCACATTGGCAACATCTTTAAGGTAAATGGGTGTCCCAGTCTCTTTGTTTAACCCGACCGGTACCATTTGCAGATCCTGTTTGTTCTTTATATAACCCAGGCCGCGAACCATAAACTCCATCTCTCCCATCTCAAGCAGCCTGCCACCTACATCATTGTTACTTTTCTTAACAGCCATCTTTATTTTATCAAGTGACAGATCGTAAGATGCCAGCTTTATGGGATCAACATCTATCTGGTATTGCTTGACAAAACCACCGATACTGGCTACCTCGGAAACTCCGGGAACAGTCATCAGTTCATATTTTAAAAACCAGTCCTGGACAGTCCTGAGTTGCTGCAGATCCTGCGTCTTCGATTTAAGTACATATTCGTATACCCATCCCAGGCCGGTGGCATCGGGCCCCAGTTCAGGGGTAACGCCTTCCGGTAATGAGCTTTGCATGGAACTTAAATATTCCAGTACGCGACTTCTCGCCCAGTATAGATCGGTACCATCCTTAAAAATGATATATACCATCGAAAAGCCAAAGAAGGAATAGCCTCTGACATCCACCGATCCGGGGACAGAAAGCATTTTTGTTGTCAACGGATAGGTAACCTGGTCTTCCACTATTTTCGGACCCTGTCCTGGATAATTGGTCATGACAATAACCTGAACATCGCTAAGATCAGGAATGGCATCGACAGCTGTGTTTTTAATGGCCCAGATACCTGCTGCCATAAGCATCACCGTGAAAATGATAACCAGCGTTTTATTATTGATCGACCACTCAATGATCCTGGCGATCATACCGTCTTTTTTTGTTTCATTAAGATTCATAATCTTTATTTCATTATTTCATAAATATGCTTGTTGTCAAGCGTTTATGGTAAATCAGCCGAAAGGCATCATTTATATTTAAAACCATGTGCTTTCAGGTTGTCTTTTACCTGTTGAATGGTCATCTCACGCAGTTTCATCCCGCAAATAGGACATGTTCCCGGTTTATCGGAAATTACATTCCAATCCATA
The DNA here is from genome assembly GCA_046706305.1 of Bacteroidales bacterium. Classification (GTDB taxonomy): domain Bacteria; phylum Bacteroidota; class Bacteroidia; order Bacteroidales; family VadinHA17; genus LD21. The sequence continues at coordinate 2,811 of JBJKPQ010000076.1, read as the reverse complement.
ACATCTTCGTAAAGTTTTCCGTCGTGATTCATATCAATTGATTCAACATTGATAACTCCTTTCCTGATAATGGAGGTGTCTTCTGCTTCAGAGGTTTTTTTCATCGTATTATCCATCTTCATACCTTTCATTGCTGTATCCTGCACCGCGGAAGAGGTTTTCACATTACTGTCATCCATCTTCATGTCTTTCATATTATCTTCCCCGGAAGCGCTGTCTTTTTTAGCAGCAGCAAACATACCAAGGGAAGCATTCAGGTTTGATTCTGAGTCGATCAGGAACTCGGCAGATGTAACTATTGTTGTGTTGGCAGGTAATCCGCTTAAGACCTGGTAGTAACCGTTGGAGTAATTACCCAGCTCTACATGAACAGGTTTGAATTTACCATCGCCGAGTGAAATGATCACAGTGTTTTGTTTACCGCTCTGAAGAACAGCCTGTTCGGGAACCATAGGATATTCCCCAAGGTCTTTTCCCTTAATGACCACGTTGGCAAACATGCCAGGCTTCAGTACATTATTCCTGTTGTTTAAATCAATCCTGACTTTTATAGTCCTTGTTTTGGTATCGAGTACAGGGTAAATGAAAGATATCTTTCCTTTATAAGTAACGCCGGGCAGGAAATTGATTGTGATTGTAACGGGCTGCCCCAAAGCGATTTTGTTGAGTTCATATTCATACACATCGGCCACTACCCAAACTGAATTCAGGTCGGCGATCTTCATAAGCGGCATTCCCCGCATGATTTGAGCTCCTTCATCAATATTCTTAGATAACACAGTTCCGTCGAAAGGGGCTGTTAGTGTTACATATTTACTTACATTTTGGGTGTTCTTAAGATCCTGGATATCTTCGTTTGAAACATCGAGTAATTCAAGTTTCCTGACTGCGTTTTTGAGCAAATCAGATGGGGCACTGCTTCCAATCATTGCCTTATCATAAGCCAGCGCGGTCAGGTATTCCTGTTCGGCAGCTACAAGTTCCGGGGAATATATCCGGAGCAGTTTCTGCCCTTTGTTTACTTTCTGTCCCGTATAATTAACATAAAGTTTGTCAATCCAACCGCTAGTCTTTGTTGTTACTGTATATTCCTTCTGTTCGTCAGGCTGTATGATGCCGTTTGTCGTTACATCAGCATACATATGACCTGTTTTTACAACATCTGTTTTAACATTCATATCCTGTACAACCACAGGATCGATGGTAACAAGTCCGTTTTGACCCGCCTGGTCGGCATATACCGGAACCAGGTCCATTCCCATGGCTGATTTTCCCGGGTGATTATAAATCTCATTCGGGTTCATCGGTGCACGCCAGTAGAGGATCTTACCTTTTCCCCCGGTTTCCGCTTTTTCGCGGCCCGGCTGACTTTCAGCCATAGTTGTTGCTGTCTTTTGCGACAGCAAATAATATCCTGCAACGCCCAAAGCGGCGCCAATGATTATAAACAGGATATAGATGAAGACATTCTTTTTCATTTGTTTTTATTTTATTATTCGTTAATTCAACAGGGTTCCGGATAAGAACTCAAGCTTTGACAGGTTTTTACTGTAAGACGTTCTGATGCCTGCCAGCTCAGTTTTAATTTTCAGAATCTGGTCTTCGGCCCTCATTACATTCACAAAATCAATCTTGTTAACCTGGTAATCGGATAGCGCTGACTGATATGAATTGACAGCCTGGGGGAGAAGGGTTTCATTAAGCAGGGTTTCCCTTTTTTTCAGGGAGTTCATCTGGGCGATAATAGCTCCGAAATTTTGCTGTAAGACCTGCAGCGAATAGTTATATTGCTGTACAAATGCATCCTGCTGGTAGCGGGCACTGTTGACTTTTGCTGTCTTGTTCCCGCCGTAATTGACAGGAATACTGATGCCGACAGATAAACCCACCAAATCGGTGAAATCAGCGTTATTAACCCGGTTATGGCCTCGCTGTGTGTATTGGACACCCAGTTTAAAAGAAGGATAAAAAGCATACCTGGCTTCTTTTTCCATCAGTCCGGCTTTTAACTCATTAAATTTGATTTCTTTTAAGACCGGCCTGTTTTTCTCCGCCATGGTTAACAGAGTATCGGTTTTTAATCCTGCATGGGTGATAGGAAGAATCTTTCCTGTCGGGATATAAACCGAGTCGTTACGTAACAACAGACCATTTAGTTTTGCCTGTATCGTCGATTCTTCCCCGTTTAAAGTCTCAATCTTGTCCTGTAAGCGGGTTTTTTGGACTTCAACCTCAATAACATTCTGCAGGCTTGCAGTTCCCACTTCAAATTTCCTTTTGGCAACAAGTGAGATCTGTTGCAGCAGTTCCAGGCTTTCCTTTGTCAATGATACGTCTTCCCTTGTTTCCTGGAGACTGTAATAGAGCCCGGATACCTCATCCTGGATCTGGTTTATCTTGTCGGCAATCTGCTGGCGGATAATAAGAGTATCTACAGATTTTACAGCAGCTTTGGCCTTTAGGCTTCCCGGGAAAGGAATAGCCTGAGATAAACCAAGAACCTTGCCTGTCATGGCTTCCTGGTTCATTGAAAAAGTATTCGTAGGAACATTCATTAATCCAAGGCTTGCCACCGGATCAGGAAGGTGTGTCCCTACTTCGATATTTTCCCTGGCGGCATTGAACCTGGCCTGCAACATGGATATTTCCGGATTTACTTTTTCGGCTTGTTCAATAAGACCGCGTAAAGAATTATCCTGATTCTGCGCTAACAGCGGCATGCTTATCGCAAGAACCAGGATAAACCCTGTTAATTTATTCTTTTTCATTTAAAAATTATTTATAGTGTCCTTTACAGGTATTCTGACACAG
>JBJKPQ010000075.1:0-25753 GCA_046706305.1 Bacteroidales bacterium | reverse complement strand
GTCAGGGAATACCCTAGTCTTACCACCACCCATTTCCCTTCGGGAGGTGTCCAGTCGAGTGTCCCGTCGGGCTGCATCTTGCCGGTCAGATCAACTACATCTTCTCTTTTAACGGGCTCATCAGGCTGAACAGCAGGAGTTGGATGCTGATAGATGTCAGTTGCAGTTGCAAAAGCGGCTTTATCCTCAAAATGATTAATCCGGGGAACAGTATAAAGTACTATTTCAGCTATTCTGGTACCCGGATAGGGAACAGGCCTGTTATCCATCCCGGCTCCGAAAAGGCTGCCCATGGAAAAAGCAGGTCGAGGATTTGGTGTAATGAATGTGACTCTGTAATATTTGGATGTGACAGCAGGGAAGGTAATTGTACTCTCATCCACGCCACTCGCGGGAATGTTTGTCACTTCAGAAAAATTTTTCCCGTCATTGCTCACTTCAAGGGCACGGTTATCAGGATCAGCTCCGAAACCAAACATGCCGGAACTACCACCACCGACAATTGAAAGGGCAGATATTTTTACGGGTTGAGGGAAGGCAAATTGTATCCATGCCTTTTCCCCCGGCTTTGTCGGGGGCAGGAGCACGGAAGCAGACAGATCACCATCTGTAAGCTGATTTATACTGAACTTCCCCCCACTGGATGTAACTGAAGGATGGAGAGATTCAAAAGGAATATCATCCGCAGGTTCCTTAAAGGCAAATACCGCCGCATCAGAATAATATTCAGGAAGAGGAATCGCCTTCTCACCATTAAGCGAAAGGCGACTGTGAATTTCAAGGTCCTGGAAGGGACCGGTAGCATCGGGCGGTGCCGGTAGTCTGCCCTTGAAATGTTTTCCTCCTTCAATAGTTATTTTGCTCCACACATATTTCTTCATAGCTTCTTTTGGCTTAACCCATGGTCCACCGCTCTCACTCCATCCCGGTGATCCTGCAATGGCCATCTCAAGACCAAGTGAATCGGCCAGGTCAGTTGTAAACCTGAAAGCATCTTTCCAGGCCGGAGTCATATAAACAAGTCTTTCCTTTACAATCCGGGGGGTCATGAGTGAAGCATCAAAGTTCTGGAAACCACCTATACCTATCCTGTGCATCCACTCCAGATCCTCCCTGATACCATGTTTTGTGATATTCCCGTTCATCCAGTGCCACCAGACACGCGGCTTTGCACTCTCAGGAGGTGTCCTGAATCCATCTTCAAGAGCGGAACTTTCATTACTCTGACTCTGACACCCGGTAAAAAGGGGTGTAAATGAGATGGTGGTAAGAAATGAGATCCACAGAATATATTTTTGAAATACTGAAAGAAACCGTAACATACCTGAATATTTTTAAACGATTATGTAAGATATTAAAAAAGAGTAAACCTCAACCATAGACACATTTTATTGAAGGAGGTAATTTACTAAAAACCAAGCTTCCCCTACCCGGATACATGTAAAAAACTCTTCAAGGCTCATATATCATTTTACGGGTCATACCACCATCAATTATAAGATTGGCACCACTGATAAAATCATTCCCATCTCCTGTTAAAAAGAGACAGGCCCGGGCAATATCATCCGGTTTCCCTACCCTGCCGGAGAAATGTTGTTTATGATCTTCCTCAGACAACCTGCTGTAATCACCTGTCTCAATCCAGCCCGGACTAATACAGTTAACACGGATGTTATCTGGAGACAATGAAGCGGCAAGAGCATGTGTGAGAGCAACCACACCCCCTTTTGAAGCTGCATAGGCTTCACTTCCTGATTCAGACATAAAGGCCCTGGTTGAAGCAATATTTATTATGGCTCCTCCTCCATTCATTTTCATGATTCTTGCTGCTTCCCTTGCGCAAAGAAACATACCTCTTAAGTTTGTATTAATAACCCTGTCCCATTCATCAACTCCCAAATCATATGGAGATTTCCGGAAGGAAATACCGGCGTTATTAACAAGAATATCGAGCCTTCCGTATAACCCGTGTACCTGTTTGGCCAGGTTTATAATATCAGTGGGCAGTTCTAAATCAGTTCTGATGAATTTTGCCAGGTTATGTCCTTCAGTAATTTCCTGTTCGGTTTTTTCCCCTGTTGTGTTATCCACCTCGGCTATAACTGTCATTGCCCCCATGGATGCATAAGCTTTAGCAACAGATTTGCCAATACCCTTTCCGGCTCCCGTTATAACTACTACCTTGTCCTTAAAATACATTGATAAAGTATTGATTATAATTCTGATCTTACTTTAATCAATGAAGTTAATTTAATAAAATGAGAAACAGACTTTCTTGCTGTAACTTTTTTTGTCCGGCTACCCTCTGTTAACAGTCAGCAACAATAAATCAGGAGAATTGATATTAAGGGAAGAAACATCTACAATACAAAAGTATGGACATACTTGATTATAAATGTTTTATTGAAGTACGCAGGTCTTTCCGGGATAAACAGCCTGTTGCTTATTCCCCGGTAATCGTTATAAACAAGATAAAAATCATTCCCTTCACGAGGATTATATCTCAGTCTGAAATTGGAAATAAGGTCATCCTGCGTATTAACATACTGAACAAGTACCGAGGCAGACAGTTTTGTACTCAACATATACAGAGCCTTCAGGTTAACTGAATGTATATTAAGGGAATTATTTGACTCCCGCTGAGGGAATCGAATTGCATCGAATTCATACATAGCAGATATTTTAAGGCTTGCTGAAAGGTTGAAATTCGGTGACAGTTTTATCCCTGTACGGTTTCCATCATAAAATTTCCCTGCATTGACTTCTGCAAAACATGAAATTGTTTTTGTATTTGGTGTTCCTATCCTGAGCTCTGTAGTAGCGAATGAATATTTCCCACTATTTATAACAATACTGTCTGAGAGTCTGAAGTCTTCAAGGACACCTTCCTCCTGATAATCGACACTTAATTCGGCGTGTATACCTGATTTTGTATTTAGCTCGAAACCAGGACTAAGCCTCAGCGATTCAAGTCCTCCATCTTCTATCCTGTTATATTTTTCTCCACGAAGGAAGATATTATAATTAAACAGAGATGATTTCTCACCAGGCAGCCAGCCATAAAGCAGATGACCGTTTATTCCCTGAATTGCATGTCTCATTATAAAACCCACACCCGGGTTAAATTCAGTTCCGGAATAGGTATAGTTCAGCTTATATGCAAACCCTTTTTCCGATCTCCTTTCCCAATCGAGATAGATAAAAGAGGGATTTAGGGAATTCATACTGTTCCCTGTTTCGCTGTCATAAGTCTGAGACCACTTAACATTGAGGTAATCATCGCCATAAAGCCTGAAAATTCCGTCAATACCATAGGCAATATTTTTTTCTCCGTTCATTCCAAGCCTGGAGGTCAGGATGCCCCCTAAATAACTATTCTGATTAACGACCTGCCGTCTCATCCTGAGCACTCCGTAATTCCGGCCTGGAATATCACCATAATCATCCGTCTGCATATCCAGAAGTCCCATATCCCATTTACCAATTCTTCCCGTAAGCCTTGCCCCTCCAAAGATCCTTACGGGATTACCATCAGCCAGTCCTATATTCCTGCTATAAAAAAGATTATCTGAAAATCCGCCAAGGCTGAAATCAAACAGGCTTGCCCTCTCCTGGAAGAATTTACGTTTCTCCGGAAAGAATAGCGAGTAACGGGTAAGATTAACCTGCTGATCGTCAGCTTCTACCTGAGCAAAATCGGTGTTTGCAGTCAGATCAAGTGTAAGGTTACTGTTAATATTGTATTTTACATCCAACCCCGCATTGTACTGTGGTTTCTCCCTTTTGATGTAGGTTGTTTCCTCATTATTTAATGACCAGTCGTGTGAAAAACCACCCAGGACATACGGTGAAACATAGACCGGCCTGGCAGGTTTTGCTCCTTCAATTGTAATTGTCTGTGCCACTGACGGCTTGCTGGTTGACATAAATCCATACTTTGGATTTATTGCAGGGTAGGTATCAACTTCATTGTTGGCACTTATATTGCGGGTAATAATCAGTCCCATGGTGGCAATATCATTTTCCGGTTTGAATTTCAGGCTCGAGAAGGGGATCCTCATTTCCACATACCATCCCTTATCATCCCTGCTTGTCCTGACATCCCAGAAAGTGTTCCAGCTGCTGTTCATGCTGCCTTCCGGCCCACCACTACCCGAGGCATCATTTGAAATAGCATAATCGGTTCTCAGGCCGGTTGGTGCAGTAAAAAAAGCAAGACCATTTTCATTGTCGTTATATGTATCCAGGATTATTCCGAATGCATCATAGTCAAAAAGTTCCTCATCCCTCTTCCTTGAAACAGCAAATATCCTGGAAGCATCATTCATATACAGCCTGGCTCCAACCCAAAGAAATTCATCATCATATCCAATCCTGACCTCACTTCTTTCCGAGGGTTGGGTCCCGAAATCAGGTTTATGCATCGTGAGGGTAAACGAACTGGCTTTCTCCCACACCGGATCATCCGGAATACCATCGAAATTTACCGGATCTGTTATCCTGTTTATCTTTATTGCTTCCTGGCTAAAAAGACATTCCGGGGAGCCTGATAATACAATTATCAATAAGACGAAGAAGCATTTCCTGATATCATTGTAAGAAAAACCATTCATGGGCCCTTTTTTTTGTTTTACAGGGACCAATCTATGATTTAAGGCTTTCGGTTTATGAAAAACTTGTGTGAAAACGGTAAAAAGACATATAAAGCTACCATAATGACCCGTGAAATAAACAGGGTACAAATGCCCGGTGTCTTATCGCCATCCTCCTCCAAGGCCTGCATAAAGATTAATAACATACTGAAGCTGCTGAAATTTATCATCAACACTGTTAAGCTGTGCTGATAAGAGGGCCACTTCCGATGACAATACATCGTTATAGTTTGTGGTGGAAGTATATTTCAAAAGTTCCATAGTATAGTCAACAGCTTTTTCAAGATATGTTATCTGCTGCGTTCTGAGTCCAATCTTTTCAGAAGTGGTCTGATACCCGTTAATAGAATTAGCTACTTCCTTTTCAGCCTGAAGCAATGTCTTTTTATAATTCTCAATATTCTCTTCCTGGTTTGCTTTGGCTATTTTAAGCCGTTGCCTGTTCAGCCCCTGATTAAATAAAGGTTGAGTAAGTCCACCTATCAGGTTCCAGAATACCGACGCAGGGTTGAAGATATCATTTACGCTTCCAATCGGATAACCGGCAGCAGCAGAAATAGTGAGAACAGGATAGAAATTCTTTCGAGCAAGATTAGTCATTTCATAACCATACCTGAGCTGGTATTCTGCTTCCTGAACGTCGGGACGGTTGGCAAGAAGCTGAGCAGGGATCCCCGTTTTCAGGTCTATATTAATTTTTTCATCAAAAATTGACCCCCGTTTTACAGGCCCCGGGTTCCTGCCCAGGAGAGTACTCAGGGCATTCTCGGCTTCATATATGCTCTGCTTCAGATCAGGTATCCTTACCTGTGCCGAATAAAGGCTGGCCTGGCTCTGGGCAAGATCTGCCCCGGTAACCATGTCACTTTGCATCATTACCTTTAAAGTTTCCACCTCGGCTTTCCTGTTCTCCACTGTTTTCTCTGTTATACTGAGTTGTTCATCGAGTGCCAGTAATGAATAATAACTTATGGCTACATCAGAAATAAGTTGTGTTTTAACGGCACGGGTATATGCTTCACTCTGAAGGAACAGATCGAGGTTTCCTCTTCTTGTATTCCTGAGTCTTCCGAGAATATCAACCTGCCATGACGAATTTGCCGACACCTGGTAATTCTCAGATGTTTTTGTTCCGTCGGTCCCCTGTAGCGTGGCATTTGCATTAGCATTGAGGGAAGGGAAAAAGGCTGCCGTACTTTGTTTTAGAGTAGCTTCGGCTTTTTTCATACGGATGGCGGCAATCCTCATATCAGGATTATTATTAAGCGCCTCATCGACCAGAGAAATCAGCTGCTGATCATTAAAAATGTTTTTCCAGGGAATAGTTGATATATTTGACGTATCCTGAGTCGTCTGGTCCCTGTACAGACTTCCCTGCTGAACAAAATCAGGACGAGAATAGGGTTGTATTATCTTGCAGGAATCAAGTGAAGGAACCATTAGTGTGGTTAACACAATAATGATACCTGCTTTTAGTATTTTTTTTGAATACATGATCATTTGTTTTCTAATGCAGTTAAATCGTCATCATTGTAACTTTCTTTATTAACCCTTAATCTTTCCTGGAGATCCTGGAAAATCATAAAGAGAATGGGCACAACAAGTATACCGAACAGGGTTCCGAAAATCATACCACCAACAGCAGAGGTACCAATTGAACGGTTACCGTTTGCCCCGGCGCCTACAGCGAACATAAGGGGCATCACACCGAAGATAAAGGCGAAGGAGGTCATAAGAATCGGCCTTATCCTTGCCTTTGCCCCATCGATGGCAGCTTGCAGAAGAGACTGACCATGTTCCCTCCTGGTTACCGCAAACTCAACAATAAGGATAGCGTTCTTGGCCAGCAGACCCACCAGCATAATAAGGGAAATCTGGGTGTAGATATTATTTTCAATATTAAAGATCCTCGCAAACACAAAGGTACCTGTAAGTCCAACCGGTATGGAAAGCAGTACTGCAAGAGGTAACAGGTAACTCTCATAAAGTGCGCTCAGGAGAAAATAGACGAACAGAAAACTAAGGGCAAACACATAAAGAGCCTGTGAGCTGCTGCTCTGCTCTTCGCGGCTAACACCTGAAAACTCGTAACCGTAACCCTGTGGAAGTGTCTGCTGTGCAACCTGTTCTATCGCCATCATGGCATCACCGGAACCGTATCCCTTATTAGGAGACCCGTTGACCGAAATTGATGTATACATGTTGAATCGTGATATACTTTGCGGACCATACACTTTCTTCAGCGTTATAAATTCAGTTATGGGGGCCATCTCGTCTTGTGCGGTCCTCACATATAACTTGTCAAGGTCTGCCGGATTCCTGCGGTAAGAGGGGTCTGCCTGCAGCATTATCCTGTATTGTTTACCGAACTGGTTGAAATTATTAACATACATTCCGCCGAAAACAGCCTGCATCGTTCTCATTACACTGCTGACTGTCAAACCAGCCTCCTTAATACGCGGTACATTAACTGACAACATGTATTGAGGGAATGACGGGTTATATGTTGTAGCTGCCATTTGTATCTCCGGACGTTTATTCAGAGCCGAGAGAAAATCCTGCGATACTTTGTAAAACTCATCGATGGTATGACCTCCTTTATCCTGCAACTCAAGAGAAAATCCCCCGCTGATGCCAAATCCCATTATAGTTGGCAAAGAATACGGTATTATCCTGGCCTCTTTAATGCCAGATGTTTTAAGCATAAGTTGTTGTATGATGTCGACATTGGTTATTCCCGGCCTGTCTTTCCAGTTGGTCAATTCGAGAATTATCATTCCGTAGGCGCTTCCGCTACCGGCCATCATACTCCTTCCTGCCATCTGAAGTACATTATGCACTCCCGGAATTGTCCTGACAATGCTGTCAACCTCTGCCGTAACAGCTTCTGTTCTCTCAAGAGAGGATGCAGGAGGAAGCATTACATTCACGAAAATTGTACCCATATCCTCATCAGGAACAAACCCTGACGGAGTAGTCTTCATCAGTGCATACAGACCGACTGAGAAAATCAATACAGCAAGAATAACTATCCATTTCCTTTTTGCCAGTTTCTCCACTACCAGTCCGTACCTTTCCCTGCCTGCATTAAACCCTGCATTGAACAGCTGAAAGAAACTCATATGCTTTTTCCCGTTTGCCTCATGACCTTTCTTAGGTTTAAGAAAGATAGCTGCCAGTGCCGGGCTGAGGGTAAGAGCGTTTACAGCTGATAATATAATAGCAATGGCGATTGTTATTCCAAACTGTTTAAAGAAGACTCCCGATGATCCACCAATGAAGGTAACCGGAATAAAAACAGAGGCCATCACAAGTGTTATGGAGACTATGGCGGGAGATATCTCATTCATAGCATCGACAGAAGCTTTAAGAGGAGATCTGTAACCCTGGTCCAGTTTGGCATGAACCACCTCCACAACTACTATGGCATCATCAACCACAATCCCTATCGCCAATACAAGAGCAAACAGGGTTAAAAGGTTAATACTGAATCCGAAAAGGTTCAGGAAGAAAAATGTACCAATAATAGCCACAGGAACGGATATTGCAGGTATCAGCGTGGAACGGAAATCCTGGAGGAAAAGATAAACGACTATAAACACCAGAATAAATGCTTCAAGAATCGTTCTTAGTATCTTTTCAATAGATTCATCAAGGAACTTATTGGCATCGACCATATTTGCATAATGCAAACCTGCAGGGAAGTCCTTTGCACATTCATCCATCACCTTTAACGATTCTTTGATTACCTCCCTGGCATTTGAACCGGGAGTCTGACTTACCGCCACATTGGTGGTAGGTTTTCCGTTAACAAGCATATTTGACGAATAGTCCTGTGCTCCAAGTTCAACCCTCGCAACATCCCTAAGCCTGAGAAACTTACCATTGCCCTCCGATCTGACTATTATATTTCCAAATTCTTCAGCTGTCCTGAGCTTACCTGTATACCTGATGACATACTGAAAACTCTGGTCACCATTTTCTCCAAAACTGCCGGGTGCAGCTTCAATACTCTGATCATTCAGGGCTGATGTAATATCATCGGCTGTAATACCGTACACTGCCATCACATCAGGCTTCAGCCATATGCGCATTGAATAGGTCATGCTTCCAAATGCACTGGCTCCACCCACACCATTAACCCTTTTTAACTTTGGGATTATATTAATATCAGCATAGTTTTGAAGGAAGATCTGGTCATATGCCGGATTGTCGCTGTAGATAGCTGTGATAAGAAGCATCCCGCTCTGTTGCTTACGTACCGAAACACCTGCACGGGTAACCTCCGCGGGAAGTATCCCGGCAGCGGAAGACACCCTGTTCTGTACCTCAACTGCGGCCATATTGGGATCAGTCCCTACCTTGAAGAAAACATTTATCGATCCACCTCCGTCATTTGTTGCACTTGAGGTCATATAGGTCATACCCTCAACACCGTTAATCTGCTCTTCAAGAGGAATTATTACACTCTTCAACACAACGTCGGCATTGGCTCCGGCATAATTGGCTGATACTCTTACAGTAGGTGGTGCTATGTTAGGGTACTGCTCTATTGGCAGTTCAACCAGACCCAGTACACCGAGCATTGTAATGATGATTGAGATAACCGTACTGAGGACAGGCCGTTCTATAAATCTTTTGAACATATCTTGTAAAGTTTAAATCTATTTTTCCGGACTATTATAACTTAAGATATTTTCTTCCTTAGGGATTATCTGAACCCCGGAACGCAAGGAACTGATGCCTTCAACAACCACTTTATCACCACTCTTAAGGCCGCTTGTAACATAATAGTACTTACCGTCGTCACTGGGCAGGGAAGTAAAAGTTACAGCGGTAACCTTGTTATCCTGGCCCACAGTATAAACAAAGCTCTTATTCTGTAATTCATATGAGGCACTCTGAGGTATAACAAAAACACTGTCGAGCATCTCGGGTAACCTTACCGTAGCACTTGAACCACTCCTAATCAGTCCCGACCTGTTTGGAAAAACAGCCTTGAAAGTTGCTGAACCTGTCTGGGTGGATATAAGTCCGCTCGCCAGTTCAACCTTTCCTTTTTCAGGATACTCTTTGTCATTTGCCAGAACCAGTGTTGCTTCAGGAAGGTTACTTATCTTTTCCTCGGGTGTATCACCAGTGGCTCCTGCCAGCATATCAAGCAGTTGTTTTTCGTTCCTCGAGAAGTATGCAAAGACATTCCTGATATCAGATAAGGTTGTAAGAGCCTGTGTATTGTTACTGCTTACAAGGGCGCCATTCTTATAAGGTATGGTACCTATCATCCCGTCCTCCGGACTCCGTATCACAGTGTACCCAAGATTCGTTTCAGCGTTCGACAATTCAGCCTTTGCCTGTTCGAGAGCAGCTTTCTTTGTTTCCAGGATCAGCTCTGCAGATTTGAGCCTGTAAGTGCTGACAATTCCCTTATCCACAAGAGGCCTGATCTTTTCGACTTCAAGTGTTGCGGAATTAACATCAGCATTTGCACTGTTGATTTTCGCCTTTGCTGTGATGACGTTCTGTTCATACTGAGGATTGCTGATCCTGAACAGTAACTGGCCCTTTCTGACCTGGTCACCCTCATTAACATAAATTTCCTGAAGGTAACCATTTATCATGGGCCTAATCTCAATAACACGCTGGCCTTCAATAGTAGCCGGGAAATCCTGGTGTATCGTAACCGACCTTGGAGCAACTGTAATAACTGAATACTCCCTGGCAGCATCACCTCTCATCATATTGCCCTGCTTGTTATGACTGCAGGAAATCAAAATTGCAGATGCAAGACCGATCGTTAATAATACTTTCTTCATTGTTATCATAAATTAATTAATCCTTGATTTTTATACTTTTCTTCCCCATATCAGGAAATAACATATTAATTATCAACTGTTTTCTTTCCCTTAATATGGCTAAATATTGCTCATCCCCAATACCAAGCATACCTTTGTACATCTGCTTCATCAAAACGGGATATGCCATCAGCGAAAACATGTTCATCAGGAAATGTACAGGATTACTAAGGGGAATTGTCCCCTTACTCATTTCATCCTCTATCTCCCGGAGGTATGACTTCATTGGTTCTGACACTCTCTTATGATGAACAGCCCATGATTTGGAATCAGAACCCTCTTTTATTTTCCTTGTGGTTATAAATGCTTCCAGATAAGGATACCTGCTCTGGTTCTTAAGAAAATCATCTATAAACCTCTCTGTTTTTTCACGGAAAGGGGCAGATGAAGCCAGTATCTGATCGCCATTACTTTTAAATTCGGTTATAGTTGCCCTTACCACTGCATCGACAAGAGACTTCTTCGACCTGAAATAATAATGAATCAGTGTACGACTCAGGCCTGCTGCATCAGCTATATCCTGTGTTGTTGCATTAAGTCGTCCTTCTGCAAAGAAGACCCTTGCGGCGGTGTCTATTATAAGTCTCTCTGTCTGGCAATCTTTTACGGGCACAATTGACGAATGTGTTTGACAAAAATGTCAGCAAAAATACATATTGTTCCAATCATTGCAATGTGGATAGAGGAAAAAAATATCTGTAAATCATATTTTATTTATCATAAAATGCCATATCGCATTGATTATCTGATATTAATAAAGTCAGGCATAGTCTGGCAATTAATTTTTTTTAACAATACGGGATTTACAGGTAAACTGTATCCCGGGCGATGGGACAGATAGTTAATACCTGATAGCGGGATAAGATAAAAATTGCTATATTGCATATCACCAACTAACCCGACCTGTTGAATGGGACCACTCCTGAGCATATCCCTCGATTTTAATTACATGCCTCTGCTTATCGTAACGGGGCTGGCCTGGATCATTCCTATGGCTCTTTCCGTACTCAGGATAAAGAAGGTACCATCGGTTATAGTAGAGATACTGATGGGATATGTTGCAGGCCGGTTTCTGCTTCTCAGCATAGATGATGAGAGCATGAAAATTCTGGAATTTCTTGCTCTTTCAGGTTTTATCTTTCTTATGTTCCTTACAGGGCTTGAAATAGATATGGACCAGGTTACTACATCTTTCCCCAGGAAAAAAATACAGCTGCGTTCAGTAACAAAAAATCCGCTCTTAGGAGCTGTCGTTTATTTTTCGATTACAATAGTACTATCATATCTTGGTGCGTCGGCACTTTCTCATATAGTAAATGTAACCAATAAGTGGTATTTCTCCCTGATTATGGTAACTACTTCGGTCGGAATAATACTTCCGATTCTCAAGAATCAGGGAGAGGCATCGGGGGCATTCGGGCAGATGCTTATTATAACTGCTGCAGTAGCAGACATTTTAAGTATCATACTGTTCACTTTTACTGCCTATATAATACAAAATGGTTTCAGACTCGAGATAACCCTGATATTGCTTTTATTCGCTCTGTTTTACCTTTTTTACAGACTTGGAAACAAATTACGAAACTGGACACTCCTGAGGAAAATTACATTTCAGTTATCGCATGCAGCTTCCCAGCTGAGCATCCGCGGCACAATCTTTATGCTTTTAATATTTGTCGTCATAAGCCAGTATATAAGTCCTGAGGTCATTCTCCTGGGAGCATTTCTGGCAGGGATCCTTCTGTCTCTTTTCCAGCACAAGGAACGTTCGTTGCTGCTTATCAAGCTAGATGGGATGGGATACGGATTCTTCATACCCATTTTCTTTATCATGGTCGGAGTAAAATTTGATCCGAGTTCACTGCGTGAATTTGAACTTACCCTTATACCGTTTTTAAGCATACTGCTTATCCTCATGTTTGCCATAAAAGTGATACCGGCGTTTCTTTTTGTTAACCAGTTTGGCAGAAGGAAAGCTCTGTCATCAGGATTTCTTTTATCATCCAGGTTAAGTCTTATCATAGCAGCATCGGCCATAGGCCTGGAGTTAGGAGTGATAACACCCGGGATCAATGCCAGTTTTATAATTATGGCTATTGCAACATGTTTCCTCGGCCCTATACTGTTCAATTCTATTAACAGGCAGTCGGCAATGCCTGCCGGACAGACCTTAATTGTAGGAGGAAGCAGTAAGGGTGTACTGCTTTCCAGGCGCCTGAAGGTACATGGTAAAACTTCCCTTATAATCGAACCGGACAAAACAAGATATAAGGATATCCTTTCCAAGGGACTCAGGGCATATCTCGCCGACGGACTTGATCCTTCAACATGGGTTAGTGTGGGACTGACACCAGAAAGCTATGTGGTTGTCGAAACAGGATCTGAGACACGGAACATACAGATATGCGATATACTCAGAAAGAAGTTTAACCATGAAAAGATCATTTCCATGGCTAACGGAAGGGGTGTGGAGCAGCAACTTAAAAGACTTAATGTTGAAACAATTGATATAAGGAGGGTTATGGCTGCCACAATAGAGACATTAATAGTACGGCCCACAACCTATCATGCTCTGATTGAAACATATGAACAATTCAGAGTTGAAGAAATTCCGGTCATTAATGATGACATTGGAAAAAGAAAGGTTAAGGAAATACCTTTTCACAAGGACGCTATTCTCATAATGGTAAAAAGAGGAAGTTCGCTGTTCATTCCACATGGTGAGACATACCTGAGACCGGGGGATATACTGAACATTTTCGGTACTGATTCAGCTCTTGAGGACACCAGGGAAAAACTCGGATAAACGGTATGAACAGGAGGTTTCCGCTACATTAATTAATAACAGTCCGATACAACAAAACCTTAGCCGGAATTGTTTAATTCGTGTATTCATAAAAGGAGGCAGATATGTATGATTTTTTATGTCCTAAGTGCAGGGGTGATATAAGAGTCGGAGACAATATCATCTTCACTGTAAAGAACCACAGGAAACAGACTGGCATATTGTTACTTAGTCCCCAGATAGGCAACTACAGCAGCATCAGACATCCTTCATTTGAGATACAGGAGGGAGAGTACCTTGAGCACTATTGCCCATTATGTAACGCTTCTCTGGTTTCAGAGATACATCCGAACCTGGCACATGTTATTCTGAGAGATGAAACAGGTAAAACAAATGATGTATATTTTTCACAGATTGCCGGTGAGCAGAGCACCTTTGAAACAGACGGAGAATCTGTTCATGTTGCCGGTGCAGATGCAGGAAGATATACCTATTTTAAAATCGGAGATAAATTCAGAAAATTTTTTTAGAAGAGTGTTTTCTATTTCAGTTTTTATTTACCTTTACTATAAATCAGCTTATTAGAGGTAATATTAAAAACACTCATTCCCTATGAAAACAAAATCTGCCTTCAGCATGTTGGCCCTGCTTTTTATGGCCATCTCTCTTACTTCCAACGCCCAGCGTTCCGCCTTCTCCGGTGAATGGAAACTGGACAGGGAGAAAACAGTAATTCCAGAGAACCAGCTTTTTCTTTCAGGAATCACATTTCAGCTTAAAGGAGATACCCTTTACACAACAAGGGTATATGAAAACAACTATGGCGAGGAATATCCTTTTAATGAGAATATTACCCTCGATAACAAAGACTGCAACATGGTTATTTACGACATGCCCCGTACATCCAAGGCATTCTTTGCTGAAAATGACAGCCTTTTAAATGTGGAATCAAAAACAACTTTCAATGGTGAGAACGGAGAGGAGGACCTTATAGCAAAGGAAATCTGGAAATTTGACCCGGTGACAGGTATCCTTTCAATGGAATTCACCAACACTATTTCAGGTAACGATATAAAAGGCACCAGCTTCTATAAAAAATCTGAACCTGAATCCGAATAAAGCCGGTATTGTCATTCAGAAAATAAAACTTGAGGGTGCCGGAAGTTTTTAGACTTCATGACACCCTCAATAATTTATACTCGCAGTATAAACGGCTTTATACTTATTTTACCTGTATATCTGTTCCATTAACATTCCATCCGGAAATCCTGATCACTTTTTGTTCATTGTTAAGTTTTACCAGAGGGCAGCTTACAGTTACAGTTGCTGTTTCTGATGGAGCCAGGGTAAAATAATTTCCTGACCAGTAACTCGGAAGTACCTCCGTGTTATCCTGTAAAAGCTGAGGTCTGATAAAGAATGCCAGCCTGTCACTGTTATTGGTCACCCTGATGGTCCAGCTTTTTTCAGCAGTTCCCTTTTCCGATTTAATAATTTCTGTCTTCACATTGGTCTTAAGCATATCATTTAAGGGCTTAAAGTTCTTATCAGAAGATAGCCAGTAAACATTATGCGATATTACTTTCCCGTCTTTGTCCTTCAGGTTCAGAACAACAAACCGCACTCCCTTTTCACCGGAAAGAGCTTTAGCAAGTGACATCACTTCCTCAGTATCCGTACCTGTCATACCTGTCTTTTTCTCGCTATGATATACCGGATTAGAATCAGTATCATATATGTCAGCTACAGCCAGCAGATCACTTACAGGTTTATAGGTACGGTTTATTGTCATAACCGTCATATCCACCGGATTAAGCTGTATATGAACGGGCTCACAGGCATTTTGCATGAAATAATAACCGGCATTGGGCATGAGGTACCAGTCGTAGACCTGCCATACCACACTTGGAAATGCAGCATTCAGTTTCCATAGCATTACTCCTCCGATATCATTAAGCTTATGGCCGGCAGCTTCAAAGATCCCCTGATAGCCAACTGCATTCATCAGCTGCATTTTATTGCAAAAGTCCTCCATGTCGGAAGGCTCTCCATATCTTTTTATCATCTCATCATAATACAGGTTCCATTTCCCATTGCCGGTAGCAGCATCGTGATAGCCCCATGTATTATTAAGGGGGAATGGTACTGTTTTGTCCCAAACAAGGTCAGGGATAATTTTGGGCATTATGTTATAGGGTGGTTGAGAAGGCAAACCTGTCTCATCTTTGAAGACCCAGTCACCACCTGCTATTGCTTTGCGATAATAGACAAGGGGATCCTGCCAGGTGTATGGACCTCCGCTGTAAACACCCGATGGAAGGTTATCGGGCCATGATCCCTGCCAACCGGCAGGCAATTTGGCGAAACCTGATGAGCTCGGGATAAAAGGCCGTGTCCCGTCAAGCTTAATTACACTCTCTCTCATTGCATCATAAAGCTCCTTCCTGGCGTGTCCCTCATTTCCACCTGTCCATAATAACAGGCTGGGGTGATTTCGTACACGGAGTATAGTACTTTTAACATTTTTTATGAACACATTCCCTTCAACCGGCCAGTCGGGAGAGCCCTTAAATTCTCCCTGTGTATCTCCTGTTATCCAGAAATCGGACCAGACAAGCATCCCATACCTGTCGGCAGCATCAAAGAACTCATCGCAGGGGGTAACACCGCCTCCCCATATCCTCACAAGATTAATATTGGAATTCCGGCACATATGCAATTCATAATCATACCTGGCCGAGTCGCGGTTAAGCATCATATCAGGAACCCATGCCCCGCCTGTTATATGTATCCTGTGACCGTTGACAAAAAAATCGCGGCGCCATGAAGTACCAACTTCCGTAGCCTTTGAACTGACAGTCCTGATACCAAATAAGAAAGTGGTATCGTCTGACAATCCGTCCTTCCCCTCAAATTTCATGCTGATACGGTAAAGGTTAGGTTTTCCGTAGCCATTCGGCCACCACAATGCAGGTTTATGGATCACAAACTCAGGTGTATTACCGGCATTAAGCTCCATTGAGTTTGTCCTGGTTCCCTCAATCTTAACATCTTTTATAATCTCCAGGGGTTCTCCGCTGAAATTTTCAGGTTTTATTGACAGAGTAAGCTTACCTGAGGCGTCATCCATGGAATGGTTAATCAGGTTTAGGTTAAGATAAATCTCAGCCTTCGATGTATCAGGAAGATCAGGAAGTTTTGTGACAATTTTCGGATCGGATATTGTCACACCACCAGTTGTCCTGAGGTAAACAGGAAGCCATATTCCCATGTTACGGTCGCGCACAGGTGGGATCCAGTCCCAGCCAACCGAACAGAGCATAGTCACATTCTTGCCTATGTCCCCTGTTGGTCCGCCGTTTTGGAAGAAGTCGCCAAAAGCTTTAAGCTGTTCATTTGCAGGAAACCCGGGCACATCAAGAGGATAAATTTTAACCGCCAGGGCATTGGCCCCTCCCGCTTTAATCAGGCTTGTTATATTGAGACTGTACTCGGCGAACATACCGGCCATATCTGTAGAATCGGTCACCTGCTGACCATTAACCCATACGGCTGCCCTGTAATTTATACCTTTGAAGATCAGCTGAAAGGTACGGCCCTTATCAGATGAGGGGACATCGAAGGTAGTCCTGTACCAATACGGTTTCTTCCATGGATTGGGATCGTTCGGAAGGTGACTGTACTGTTCAAGGTTGTACTTTTTATTGAACTCATCAGAGGCATCGGGAATAAGCATATTATTAAGTCCCTGGTAGGGATCAGGATAAACACCATTTGCCACAAGCCCTGTAAGCACGGTGCAGGGCACTTTAACAGGGAACCAGTATACTTTTGACTGATAGTCAGGTTTTGATATCTGCTCACCTGTCGAATTTATAAGTGCAGAGGACTGAAGTTCAAAGTCAGTCAGTTTCATCTGCTTTACTGGACACTGTTGCGAAAACAATGTTAAGGCAGATGCTGAAAAAAGTAATGTCAGAAAGCTTAGTTTGAGTTTCATGATTTTTCGAATTATTCAGATAATAATAAATATAACGGACCGGGAATCTTTAATAAATAAATTTTCACCAATAGTCTAAATATATATAATTTAAAGATTACTACATTCATTAAACTTGCTTAACTACCATCTTCCCCGTCCCACCAACAGCTTTATTGTTTAGGTCATTACACCTTTACACCTTGGGGCAGGCAAGGATAGGGTACTAATTAAATAAAGAAAATATCCTCAGCCATACCCTATACCTGTTCCAAAAGAACTCTCTTC
This sequence comes from Bacteroidales bacterium, assembly GCA_046706305.1. Lineage (GTDB taxonomy): Bacteria > Bacteroidota > Bacteroidia > Bacteroidales > VadinHA17 > LD21. The sequence goes on along the minus strand of JBJKPQ010000075.1, from coordinate 8,194 downwards.
TTATTATAATTATCAAATTTAAATATTAACAGGGAATATCGGATCCTTTTTTGTATTTCCATTTTCGAGTTTTATCTCTTTTTGGTAAAAAATATTACCTATCATCATAAATATGATTGAAAACAAAATAACAAGAGTTATAACCTCCTCACTGATTAATGGTATTCTCAACGATCCAGGTATGCTTATAAACAACAATATTGTGATCAGTCCGCGTGGTGAGAAATAAACAAGTGGCACAGCAGGCATACGCAGTACTAACTTTATGAAACCCATTCGCAGAATAAAAATTGACAATGTAATAACCAGGCCTGTCAGAATATTTTCCAGGTCGAGCAATCCTTCAATTTTTGCATAATAACCGAACATGATGAAGAAAAATGACCGTACAAGGAAAGTAAGTTCGGTAAGTATCATTTTGAACGATCCGAGATCGCTCCTGAACTTGGTAAAGTTAAACACTCTCCTTACAAAAGTATGCTCAAGGAACTGGTTGTTTGACAAGACCATACCGAATGTAAGTACCAGCAATAAAGCAGGAAGATGAAATAATTTCGCTAACATATACATCATAATCACTGAAGCCATTATTATCACATAGTTTATGTGATATTTTATTTTATGAAGCAGCAGGGCAAGGACAGAAGATGTAATAATAGAGATTATAAGAGTTATTAAGGTGCTGATACCAAAATTAAGGATCCCTGTTCCTATACTATTTTCACTTCGAAGGATAAAATCAAAGACGATGATACCGAAAATATCGGATATTGAACTCTCATAAACTATAAATTCCTTGTCGAGCGATGAAAGAAAAAGGGATGATGGTATTGCCACCGAACTGCTTATTATACACAGGGGAATGGTATTGAGAAGTGCCATCCGCCAGGTAAAGCCGGTATAATGTACCAGGACAAATGAAAAAATGAATGATGTTATTATAAATAAGCCTGTTGCAGATATGATCGATTTGATGATAAGGTCTTTTTTCCGGGAATCGAGTTTAAGATCAAGGCTGGCTTCCATAATGATCATTACAAGACCCAGTGTGCCAATAAGCGGCAAAAAAGGTCTCATATTGGGCACATTTATCTCGAGCTGGCTGCTGATGATCTGTGTTGCTATCCCGAGGAATATCAGCAGAATTATTCCCGGTATCCTGGAATACTTGCTTGTTATATCAAAAATATAAGCTACAATTACAATGAGACACAGGGCAAGGATCATATATTCAGTCATGGCAGGGTATCTTACTAGGTTTGTAATGGCTGTTTCGATCTTATTTTGTCAGGAAAATTCTTAATGAGTTATTATGGGTATTAGGTTTGTCATCATCTTTAAAGCAGTTTCAAAATAGTTTAAATTATGTATATTTGGTTATTACACAAAAAAATTTAATTGAGTGATTCAGGGAAATCAGAATAAAAGGTTTGGTACGGGTCCGGTATTCTTCACTGCTATATCAACAATCCTGGGGGCCATTTTGTTCCTTCGGTTCGGTTATGCTGTAGGAACACTGGGGTTCTGGGGAGTTCTTCTCATAATAATTCTGGGACACTCCCTGACAATTCCGACAGCACTTGCCATTTCAGAACTGGCTACCAATAAAAGAGTTGAAGGAGGAGGCGAGTATTTTATTATATCAAGGTCATTCGGGCTCAATATAGGTGCCACTATCGGAATAGCATTATTCATGTCGCAGGCTATCAGTGTAGCTTTTTACATCATTGCCTTCACCGAATCATTTGAGTTTCTGTTTAACTACCTTGCCGACAAGCTGCATATAATACTTCCCCGTCAGGTTATAAGCATCCCGTCGATGTTGATACTGGGGTATCTAATTCTAAGGAAGGGTGCTAATCTGGGTGTTAAAAGCCTGTATGTTATTGTGGGTATACTTTTTATGTCCCTGCTCCTTTTTTTTCTTGGCAAAACAAGCTTTGGTGAAGCCAATTCATATAAATTACCGGTTGGGATACCACATAACTTTAAGGACTTCTTTGTAGTATTTGCCATTGTGTTTCCGGCCTTTACCGGCATGACAGCCGGTGTCGGGTTATCCGGTGAATTAAAAAGACCTTCCCGATCCATCCCTGTCGGGACAACAGCTGCCACGCTGACGGGAATGGTTGTCTATGTCTTTGTAATTTACAAACTTGCCGCATCGGCAAGTACAGAGGATCTTCTTTCCAACCAGCTGATAATGTCGAAAATTGCCATTGGGGGTAACATAATCATTCCCCTGGGCCTTGCTGCCTCAACTCTCTCTTCCGCCATTGGTTCCGTGATGGTCGCCCCGCGGACTCTTCAGGCCCTCGCACGTGATTCGGCATTCCCCTATTCGAGGGTTAATGCATGGTTGGCCGCTTCAAGAAAAAATGACGGAGAGCCTGTGAATTCATCACTTGTAACAATAATCATTGCACTTGCATTCGTATCCCTTGGCAGCGTCAATGCGGTAGCTGAAATAATCTCCATGTTCTTTATGGTAACATACGGTTCATTGTGCCTGATTTCATTTCTCAATCACTTCGGCTCGTCACCCTCATACCGTCCTTCGTTTAAATCAAGGTGGTACCTGTCTTTAATGGGTTTTATAATTGCCTTGTGGGTTATGTTCAAGATCAATTCAGCCTATGCCCTGGGGGCAATTATTATTATGGTTATTATATACAGCTATATAAATTACTACCATCGCGAACGACACGGCCTTGAGGCTCTTTTTGCCAATTCTCTCTTCCAGATGAACAGAAACCTTATGGTCTACCTTCAGAAATCGGGCAGCAAGAAGAAGGAAAAGGAATGGAGGCCGAGTGCAATATGTATTTCAAAAGATTCTTTCGTAAGGACCAGGGCATTTCAGTTGCTCAACTGGATTTCATACAGGTATGGATTCAGCACATATCTTCACAGGATAGACGGTTATTACTCCTGCTCAACAAGGGAACAGGCAGAGGAAGAACTGTCGAGGCTTATTGAGATGTACGATACGGCTAATAACCATGTTTATGTCGACACGATAATATCACCCTCATACACTTCAGCAATAGTACAGGCGATACAGGTACCGGGGGTATCAGGCATGGAGAATAATATGGTTATATTCGAATACGACAAGGAAGAACCTGTTAACCTTAAAGAGATTATTGACAACATCGGGTTGATCAGAGCCGGTAAATTTGATGTTTGCCTTCTTGCAAGCAGCAGGAAGGATTTTATATTCAAGAACGGCATACATATCTGGATAGATGGTAATGACAGTGAAAACTCAAGCCTTCTGATTCTTTTAAGTTTTATTATTTCGGGTCATCCCGACTGGAAGAAATCAAGCATCAAGATCTTCGAGATATGTAAACCTGAAATGTACGACGAAACCAGAAGAGCTCTGTCTGAACTGGTACAAACAGGACGACTTCCAATAACAGAACAAAATATTGAGATAATAGTTAAAGATTCAGATATATCAGAAAAGAAGATCATAAATGAGAGATCGTCAATAGCCGCCCTGACCATGATAGGGGTAAGAAATGAAGGACTTAAACATTCCTGGGATTCAATACTATCAGGATACGATGATCTTGGCACAACACTTTTTGTTACATCCCACACACATAAGGAAATCAACTGATAACAACTGACCCATTTTACATAAAAAAAAGAAAGTCCGCCATTAGAAGCGGACTCTCTATAAAATCAAAGTATTAAAAAAGAAAAGGTTGACTATCTGAGTTGTACCCTGCAATTTCCTATATCATTACCCTTGCATAGTACATGTATCTGGTATTCTCCCCTGGTAAGTTTTTCCTTAACTGCCCAGGTAAGCACTACCTGTCTTGAGTTTTCCATTTCAGCCGGGTAAGCACCCAGGCTGGCAGTATAATCACCTGCATCACTGACAAAATACCACGATAATGCATTGCTGTCAGTGTTTATTGTTGATCCTGATGGTGTTGTTATGGTGAAACTCAGTTCATCAGTAAGATTTTTCGGGACATCAAAAGAAACGTTTATCTTTTTAGCCCTTGAAGAACAAACCACAACTTTATCCTTCTTCCCCCGGGTCGCTGTAGCAAGATAATTATCAGCCCTGTACAGCATTGCACTGTCGAGCTGAGCATTCAACCTGTTGTTTTTTGCTTCCATAGCCGACAATGATGCCTGAAGATCATTGCTTTTAGCCATAAGCTTATCATAATCAGACTTTAACTTTGTAGATTCAGCTTCAATTTCAGCTTTTACTTTCTGAAGATCCTCAAATTCTTTCTTTGTCTGAAGTAATGATTTATTCTGACCCGAAAGATAATTGATCCTTCTCTGGCTTTCAGTAATCTTTTTGTTAGCCTCTTCCAGAAGTTTATCGTTCTCTTCACTCTTTTGCTTTAGCGCTGTAAAGTCGGCATTTACACCGCTAAGCTCTTTTTGTACCTGCAATTTTTCCGACAGAAGTTTTTCAGAATTGAGTTTTTCTGCATTGAGATCTTTCTTGGTCCTGGCACCGTTTATAACGGCAAAAATCAGTCCAATCAGCAAGATAGCTATGATGGCTACGCCAACATAGGTCATAGTTTTGTTCTGTTCATTGTTTTCTTCCATCTCAAATCATTTTATGCAGCCTTGCAATAATAATGCAACGGCATTAATATCAAATTAAAAGGAGATTAAAAAGAGATTAAAAGAATGGTTTTTAATCCCGTAACTGCAATTATAATGCTCTAATATACAAATACTATTACAGAAAACATAACAAACATTCATGATCTGTCATATTTCATATCAGATAAAATCTCATCAGCAGACAGGGGTAACTTCAGAATAACCCTTGTTCCCTTTCCTGGTTCTGATGTAATCCTTATTATTCCCTTATGGTTATCAATGATACTTTTTACAAGTGAGAGCCCGATACCATGTCCCGGAACTGACTTGGCATTAAGGCCCCTGTGAAATGGTTCAAAGGCATGTTTAAGATCGGCAGCATTCATTCCTATGCCGTTATCAATGAAATTGACCACTATCCACCCTGAGGAATTTTCGAGATTTATAATTACAGAATGATCATCTGAATATTTACAGGCATTCTCAATAATATTTGAAAAGGCGGTTTTAAGCTGGTATTCATCTCCTCTTACAGTCATCTGGCTGGCATCAGTAAGGGAATCGTCTATTGAGATACTGATCCTGGCACTTTTATCATAGTGTTTCAGTTCCTTGGACACTGCCCAGATTACCTCATCAACCTGCACCGTTTTAAATACAGGGGAAGATGATTCGGAGCTGGTCTGTGCCAACAACAGAAGGCTGTTTGACAGGTCGATTATATTCTTTATATCTTCAAGTACCGATGATACGGCTTGCCTGTACTCTTCTGATGATCTGTTCTTCATGAGCAGCACTTCAAGCTGGCCGTTAATTGATGTCAGGGGGGTTCTAAGCTCATGGGAAGCGTTTGAAATAAAATCCTTTTGTGTTCTGAATGCAACTTCGAGCCTGCCAAGCATTTTATTAAATGTCCTCGCCAGGATTGCCAGCTCATCAGTACCATTACCCTCATCAACCCTCATATCCAGGCTCGCAATTGAGATATCCTCCACCCTGTCGACAACATTCGATATTGGAGCCAGTGCTCTTCCTGCATAAAACCATCCGGCAAGCGAAAAAAGAATGAGACTGAAGAATGAAACAACGAAAAGAATAATCCTGAGATTACGAAGTTTAAGGTAGCCGACAATATCGGTGGCTGCTGCAACAACAACGAACCTGTCAAACTTTTCGGTATACAGCAGACCAACAATTTCATATTCGCCTTCTCTCACTCTTACCCTGCCGTACAATCTTATTTTATTCAGCAGGTCATTATTTATCTTAAGTACCTTTTCATCATCGGTACTGTAGAGAATTTTATTCTCATAATTATAAATAATGATTTTCTCCTTTGGAAGATTAACAGGATTATCTTTTTCTATACGTCTCAGCAGGTTCGCATCAATTTCTTTTACCTCAATAAGCAGTTTAGCGGTAATTTTAGCTTTATTTTCCAGTCGTGTGCTGAAATCATCTTTACGGAAACGTGCTGACGACAGGTAGATAGCTGCCGAGGCAATTATCATAATAACACCCCCCATCAGGAGAAACTGTAATGTAAGCCTTGTACGGATTTGCATTTCAAGTATCGCCAAAAATATAACCCAGCCCTATCCTGGTATTAATAAGCTTCTTATCAAATCCCCTGTCGATCTTCTTTCTCAGGAAATTAATATAAACATCAACAACGTTAGTACTAAAATCATAGTTCATGTCCCACACATTTTCAGCAATATCGTTACGGGAAAGGACCCTCCCTGCATTTCTCATAAGGTAATGAAGCAACAGAAATTCTTTTGCAGTAAGCTCAATGATCTGCCCTCCTCTCCTGGCCACTTTTTTATCGAGGTCCAGTTCAAGGTCGGAAACAACGATCCTGTTCGATATCCCATATGATTGCAAATGTGATTTTAGAAGCACTTTAACCCTGGCAAGAAACTCCCTGAATTCAAACGGTTTTACAAGGTAATCATTTGCACCCGCATCAAATCCACTCAGCTTATCCTCTGTAGTACCAAGGGCAGTAAGCATCAGCACCGGTACTTTCGGTTTGGCCTTTTTCAGAACACGGCAAAGATCAAGGCCATTTACATAAGGTATAATGATGTCTATAACGAAAAGATCATAATCATACTGAAGTGCCAGTTTTTCGGCATTTCGCCCGTCATAAGCTATGTCGGCATCATATTGATTCTCTTCAAGGCCATTTTTTATAAAAGCGGCTACTTTAGGCTCATCTTCAACTACTAGTATTTTCATCAGTAAGCAAATTCCAGAATGCTCATAAAGCTTTTCTCTTTAATAATTCTGTCGGCGACAAGGTTAAGAAAACTGTTATCAGAACAGAATGCTACTCCTATACCGCTGTTTTTTATCAGGCAAATATCATTTTCACTGTCTCCCACAGAAATAATATTTTTTATATCAATCTTATAATTTTCTGCCAGTTGACTCAGTACATTTGATTTACATACTTCATGACTGCATTTACTTTCGTTGTTCCTGATAAATGCAGAGGGAATCTTCACTTCACCCGTGGCAACACTTTTTGAGAACTCCAGTTCGTTGGCAACGGAAAAATCCATTTTAAGTTTATTCTTTATATGGTTTGTCACCACATCATAGCTATCACTTATAATACCACAAATATACCCTTTAGTTTTAAGTTCTCTAATCACATGAGGAGCATCCTTTACAATCTCCATATTATCGGCAACCGACAGGATTTCGTCATATGACTTCCCCTTGAGCAGGCGTGCAATTGATTTTGTTCGTGTAAAAGGATTTGGGTTCTCTGTAACGATCCGGATGAGTTTGTCCTTAAAGCCAAAAGCATCTGCAGCTGTAGCGATAAAACTTCCGAGAAGTAAGGTATTGTCCATATCAATAATTATCATTTTATCGAGTCCTCTCAGGCTTTCTCTTATTGCATAATCCATCTGGGTCCTGATAATATTGATATGTTCCATCGTCTCAAGGTTTCTGTTCTCGATGTTTTTTACACGCTTCAGTATAGCCCTCGATACTTCCCTTGACATCCTGGCCAGCTGTTCCCATGGCTGCATCCTGTTTTCCAAATAACCTATGTTAACCTCTGTTATCCTTGCTCCCATTGCATACATATCGAGAAGTATCCCAATATCGACTCCATAATCATTCTCAAATTCAATTTTCCTTAGCATGCTTTTCTTTGCGGCTATCATACCACTCAGAGGCTGCGAGAGTTTTGTCAGATCCGGGAACAGCAGGGTAAGCAGTGGTTTGGCCACAAGTTCCGTAACCCTGCCGGCCTGACGGTCAAAACAAGATTTCACAAAGTCAGCCTTATTGTCAATTATTGGCTGTGCCAGCAACTCGACAACATCAGGAGGATAAGTAATTATATCAGCATCGAGATAAACTATTATCTCATTCCGGGCCAGCATCATCCCGTCACGCATTGAGGCTCCTTTGCCCAGAAATGAGCTTGTATAGATTTTCACATCCGGAGACCTGGAGGCTTTAATTGTATTATCATTCGACTTGTCGTCGATAACTAGTATTTCATTGACAAGATGCGACTTTCTGACAAGGTTAATAACCTGGCCAATTGTTTTCTCCTCGTTAAGTGCAGGTA
>JBJKPQ010000074.1:0-44774 GCA_046706305.1 Bacteroidales bacterium | reverse complement strand
GCATATTATGCGTGCAGCATTATGCAGATAAGCCAGAGGTATTTCATGGTGGGGAAAATCTCCGTCGGCTACAATGACAGTTCTTGGTATATTTCTGTTTTTCATTTACTTATTGCTGAAAGACTTTTATTAAATGATTTCTGCCAGGCTTTCAATCCTGCGAAAGACATTACCCCGTAAATAATATAGAGTAATACAGTAGGATAAAGTCCTTTAACTATAAACAGTACCGAGGATACAAAATTAACAATAATCCATAAATACCAGTGTTCATAAATTTTCCGTGCAAGCATCCATGTTGCTATTATCGACAGGGAGGTAATAAAGGAATCCCAGACAGGGACAGGTGAATCAGTAAAATGACTGAGAATAAACCACATAGGACCGTACAGTAACAAAAAGACAACAAAGAGTATCATAGTCATTTTCAGTCCGATTCGCGAAACAGGAAGCTCCTCTTTCTCCTGTTCACCTTTTCTCCTATTCTCCCAATCCTTCCCTTCAAGGTTTTGCTTTTGTGCCTTTGAGCCTTTCATCCACCAGTACCAGCCCAGGCAGCTTATTACAAGGTAGTAAACCTGCAGGCTCATATCGGCATAAAACTTACTTGTAAAAAACACCCATATATATATTGCAGAAGTCACAATACCTACAGGCCAGAGCCATATTTTCTGACGTATCTCGAGGAAAACATATAGTATTCCAGTAACGGCTCCAAATACTTCTATATAATTATTTGTTATCCAGGCTAATACTAAATCCATATTAAATTATTTCAGAATCGGATATCAAGCCGGCACATATAATTGATCCCTGCCTGAGGGAAGTAATATGACCATGTTTTTTCAACCCCATTTTCAAACCAGTTGCCACCATAGGCATTATTTTCATACATAGTATTAAAAATATTATTTACCATGAGCTGTACTTCCAGGCCCTTAATATTTTTAATCCCGGGAGAAAGATCGAGTCTGAGGTTATTAAAAAAGTAAGGATTAATTGTCCTTTCAGGGTTCATCGTATTATCAAAATACTGTTTACCGACATATTTGCTGACAAGATGCAGGCTCGTCCATTTATTAATTCCCAGTTTAAAGTCAGATGATAAGATAACAGATGGTGAATAAGCTATATCCACGGTGCCAAGGTCCCTGCTCAGGTACTGCGATGTCCAGTCGCCCGTATTATAATCGGTATAAAACTCTGTAAACCCTTTTATCTTATTACTGCTAAGGGTAAGGTTAAAATTCCAGTTGAGGAACCTTGTCATCTGAATGTCAGCCGTAGTTTCAATACCGATCCTGTAACTTTTATCCACATTAGTCATTATAGAATATCCTACACTGCTCAGTTCTCCTGTCGGCACAAGCTGGTCCTTATATAACATTGCATAGAGATTCACTCCAAAAAGCGATTTCCCTTTTCTTAGCTTGTAACCTAATTCAGTGTCGTAAAGTGTTTCAGGGCGCGGTGTGGAAAGCGGGTCACCCGAAGCTTCCTTGTAATCCTCCCTGGTAGGTTCCCTGTTGGCTATTGAAAAGGACAGGTATGCATCCTGTCCCGGTGCTATTGTCCAGAAAAGGCCTGCCTTGGGGTTGAAAAACCCGTATGAGTGTTGTTGTGTCAGATCAGTAAAATCTGCATCAGGACCCGACATCCTGTAATAAACATATCTGTACTGAATATCTCCGAAGGCATTAAGATTATCTGTTAAAGCATAATTCATTTTCCCGTATACACTTGCTTCTCCTTTCCTTCCTGAATTGAAATACCAGCGATAATCCTTTTGCGTTTCACCTGCATTCTGCATCCATATTATATTACCATAGTGATCACCTGTATAAATATTTGCCCCACCGCCGGCAACTGCTTCTATCCTGTTGTTGCGGTATCGGACAGAATAGACAGTGCCATAAAAATCGTTGGAAAGCCATTTACGCCGGACAAGGTCAGATGATGCAATAAGTGAATCACCGATAACAAAAGTGTTGAGACCATAATCAACAAGAGGCTGATCTTCCGCATATTCCTCGTAATATCCCTTACCCCTGGTATAGTGCAAAGCAGCAGTAAGAGAGAGTTCCTTGCTGAATGAATGGCTATAAATAAGCTGAAAATGGTCCTGCTCATAATTATCACTCTCGTTATTATAATAATGTACAGTACCTGAATCATCAGTATACTCACCTGCCGGATTATATCTCCTGTTAGTGGCCAGAGAGTCTTTGGGAACTCCCCACCATCCTATTCCTGTATGTTCTTTCCCCAGTAATATGTTCAGCTTTAAACTCGATTTTCCTGTTCTGAAAATTCCGTTAATAAAAGCTGACCTGTGGACCGATCCGGTTCTGTTGATATATCCGTCGCTCCTGAGATCTGAGAGTCTCATCTGAAGAGCAAACCTGCCGTTTATAAGCCCTGTACCGGCTGAGACCATATTTTTAAGAGTATTGAAAGATCCGGCAGAGGAACTTACTTCCGCAAAGGGTTCATCACCAGGGTTGGTTGTCTGAATACTTATGGTGGCACCAAAAGCTCCCGATCCGTTTGAGGATGTTCCTGCACCCCTTTGTACCTGTATATTCTCCACAGAAGATGCCAGGTCAGGAAGATCCACCCAGAAAACCTGTTGCGATTCCGGGTCATTAAGTGGTATACCGTCAACTGTAACATTTATCCTGTTTGCATCAGTCCCTCTTATCCTGAGGTTAGTATATCCCACTCCGTTACCTGCTTCAGATGTTTCAACAAGTGAAGGGGTCAGGCTAAGAAGGTATGGAATGTCCTGCCCGGTATTCTGCTCCCTCACAACACTCTTTTCCATAACTGAATAAGCAAGAGGTGAGTGTTCCCCGGCTCTTGTGGCATTTACAAGTACCTCCCCGGTAACATATGGCTGCGGAATAAGAACAATATTCAGCACGGCTTCCCGCTTCAGGTCAAAATCCTTTTTATAAGGACTGAATCCTATATAGGTTACTTTAAGGGTATATTTCCCTTCTTTAAGCCCTTTAATGACAAAACTGCCATCGGATCCCGTCTGTGTGCCCAAACCTGTGTTCACAACAGATACTGTGGCACCGGCAAGCACATTGCCGGTTTGGTCGGTCACCTTTCCCTTTATGACGGGACCACCATCCTGGTAGCTGTCTGCCAGGACAGCCAGGGAAAACACCAGGAAAACAATAAAACTAATTAATCTTCTCATTTAATGATTATTAAATTAAAATTTATAACCAGGTAAATGAGGTCGCTGAAAAATGCTGATGTGTTGATACTCTTTTTTCCCTCCGCCGGCATTACCCGGATCAGGTTCAAGGGTATGATCTCAGCCCGTAATTATAAGGCACCCCATTTTTGATACTGCAAATTTACAACCTTTTATGAAAACTATGGTTACTCTTGTAATATTTTACCATACTCAACAGGTTTTATATTTACGAGGCATCAATACTGATTGTCATTATGATGCTCCTGTGATATTGATTTTTTTTTAATTTAGCATTATAATCTCCCGTGAGGAATGAAAAATCTTTTAGAAAAACTTAATTATAAAGGTCAGGAAAGAATAGCGCTTGTAAATGTGGAAGAGAGCTTTAAAACTACCCTGTCTTCTGAATTAAAGGAAGTCAGGATTGACAGTGAGATAGATCCAAGATTCCCTTATGAGTTTATTGTACTTTTTGTCAGAAACTCTGAAGAAGTCGAATACTATTCCCCTGTAGTGATACATAACCTGATTGCCGACGGTATATTATGGATAAGTTATCCGAAGAAAAGCTCAAAGAATTTCAAATCAGATATCGACCGCGATCATGGATGGAAAACCCTGAATAATTCAGGCCTGCATGGAGTGAGATTAATCTCAATTGATGATGACTGGTCAGCTTTGCGCTTCAGGCATGTCAGGTACATTAAATCAATATCAGGAAGATTCTCCAGAAAGTGACATCACCGTTTCCGTTATGCTTTAAACGAGATTTATAAAAAATGATTAGTACCAGCATATCAAATACTCCCCTGGGAGAGATGATCGCAGGAGCAACGGATAAAGGCATCTGCCTTCTTGAATACACTGACAGGGAATCACTTGACCTTGAAAAAGAGTTCATAATGAAGGAATGCAGGGATAAAATGGAAGTAGGTGAAAATGAACACTTAAAGAATCTGAAGCGACAATTAAAGGAGTACTTCGACGGCACAAGACAGGAATTCACGATTCCACTCGATATTGTCGGCACTGATTTCCAGGAGCTTGTATGGAATGAATTACGTAAGATACCTTACGGAGAAACAAGATCATACGGAGAGCAGGCAATGGCACTGAACAGGCCTTCATCGGTAAGAGCTGTGGCTAATGCAAATGGTTCCAATATGATAGCCATCATTATACCATGCCACAGGGTAATAGGAGCTGATGGAAGCCTTACCGGCTATGGCGGCGGACTTGATAGAAAAAAATGGCTTCTCGAACATGAAAAAAAATATTCGGGAAAATCTTTTGATCTAAGTCTGTTTTAATACTGAAACAATCCTTTTAACCTTACCAAACAAAGAATAAAATGAGAACCATTTTTACAAAGAAGAGCCTGGTACTTTTTCTAGGTACCCTTGCCGCACTAACACTTCTCAGTTGCGCAAGAAATGAGCCTGTGGATCAATGCCTTTCAGGTCATACCTATGGTTTCCTGGGAGGACTGTGGCATGGATTTATTGCCCCTTTCGATTTTATCGGCATGCTTTTTAATAAGAATATTACCATGTATGCACAGAATAATAACGGGGGATTATATGCTCTTGGATTTCTGATCGGCAGCGGCGGATGGGGATTTTTAAGCAGCAAGGGAGCCACAAAAGTAAGAACGGGAACAGTGAGATTCCAGTCGCAGAAATTTGATGAAGCGGAAATAGTTGATTAATTCTGCCCAGGCTTTTAATTCCTGAATCTCTTACAGGCCATGCCAGTAAAAAAATATAATCATGGAAAATTCTTTGGGCCGTCACTTAGTTATGCCGGCGTGGTTTTTACAGCTACAGGTATATTTGCAGCCTTCTACCATGCTATGGCCATCATTCTGTTGCTGCCTGGATTATTCCTGGCTTTTACCTCTGACGGTTCTGAAATAGACCCTGTTAACAGGAAGGTCAGATCCCTTACAAGACTTTTCGGAGTATTCCCTACCGGGAAATGGTACGATACAGCTATTTTTGAAGGATTCACTATTGAAAAGGTAAGAAGCAGGTATACAGCATACAGCCGGTCCAATATAAGGCTCGACACCGCTACGGCCGATATCAGGCTGTTGCTGGTAAGCAAAGACAGATCAGTGAGGATCATAATTAATAAGTACAGAGACTTTGAGAGTGCCAGGAAAGAAATGAAGGAACTTACGCCGCTCTTCTTTCCTGGTAATGAAAATGAAAAGCTTCAGGATTAAATATATTAAATTTGCAGCTCTGGATTGGCAGTTGATTCCCCGGCTGCGGCTGGTGTATATCCTACAGGGAAGGAAAAATAATATTGCATGGAGGAAGCGAAGAAAGTCATAGACATTGAAAAGACCGTCAGGAACAGCAAATCAGCCTTAATAAGGTCATTGCCCGGATTTATAATCAACCTGCTGGCAAGGATTGTTAAGCAGGACGAAATAAATGCTGTAATACACAGTAACAGAAACAAGAACGGTGTTGAATTTATTAACGGTGTGCTGGATGATTGGAAAGTAACTGTTAATATAAGGGGTGAAGAAAATATACCGCGATCGGGGAGATTCATTTTTGTAGCCAATCATCCTGTTGGAGGTATGGATGCCATGTCACTTTTTCACACCGTCTACAGGCATTACAGTGAAGTTGTCTTCCCTTCAAATGATCTTTTCAGATATATCCCCCAGTTAAAGAATGTTCTGCTGGGCATTAACGTCTTTGGTAAAAACTCAAGGGAGACGGCAGAGAAACTTAATATTCTTTTTGCTTCATCATCACAGGTTCTGTTTTTCCCGGCAGGTGAAGTGTCACGCAGAAGCAAGGGAGTCATTTCGGACATCCCCTGGCAAAAATCATTCATAACAAAAGCCGTACAGCATCGGAGAGATATCATCCCGATTCATATAAGCGGCAGAAATTCAAACCTGTTTTATATCGTTGCCAGGTTAAGAAAACTGTCTGGAATCAAACTTTATATAGAGACTATGCTTCTCCCGCGTGAAATGGTAAAACAGATTAACAGCACCTTTACTCTTACGGTAGGAAAGCCTGTTTCATGGAAATCATTTACAGGGGAACGATCGCATTATGACTGGGCCCAGCAAATCAAGCAAACAGTTTACAAACTTGCCGGGAATAATGAATTGGAACAATAAAACGAACTCTCTTACATTTGTCACAGACTGTCAACAGGAAAATGATAGCACATTAAAAGAATATTACTAATTAAAAATACATAACAGATGAAACAATACATAAAGACACCTTCAATTATTGCAGCTGCAGGAACAAAAGAAAAGATTATACGGGAATATTTCGGACATGTTAACAGCAATACATCAGAAGTAAGCATTGCTCACATGGTAAGCCCCGAAGGCTGGACAGAACCGGGCCAGTGCCCGGAATTCAACGAATACACTGTTGTTCTGAAAGGTAGGCTTAAAATAAAGACTTCAGAGGAAGAATTTTTAGTAACAGCCGGAGAAGCTATAATGACGGGGAAAGGAGAATGGGTCCAATACAGTACACCTTTTGAAGGAGGAGCAGAATATATTGCAGTATGCCTGCCGGCATTTTCTCCCGGTATAGTGCACCGTGACAGCGGGGACTGATTACCTCAGGAACCGGCCCCTGTTTTCCTGGCTTTTCTGGCTTTAATAACAAGGTAGATTACGAAACCGACTCCCAGGGCAACAAGTATGTGACCGAGGTAAGGGAGGATTTTTTCTCTTACCCCATAAAGGTAGTATCCTATTACAGCCAGGATAATATTCCAGATGCCAGCTCCCAAAAAGGTATAAAAAACAAAATCGCGCATGTTCATCTTCGCCAGACCAGCAGGTATGGATATGAGCTGACGCACAGCAGGTACAAGCCTGCCTATAAATGTGGATGTCTTGCCATTACGAATAAAATATTCTTCAGCATGCCTGACTTTATCTTTCGAAAGAAGTAACATTCGACCCACTTTTGAATCCGCAAACCTGTACACGATCGGTCGTCCCAGGTAATAGGCCAGAACATAATTAATCAGTGCTCCGGCCAGAGCCCCTACTGTGCCGGCCAGAACCACGGCAAATATATCAAGGTCGCCCTGGGCTGCTTTATAAGCAGCGAAGGGGATCACTACCTCCGAAGGCAAAGGAATAAAAGTACTTTCTATTGCCATCAGAAGAGCGATAGAAAAATAATTGAGATTGGCCATATACCAGTCGAAGAGACCCTGAAAAAAATCCATAGACTAACTTTAAATTGTTATTCTGATACAACAAAAACTGTCAGTCTGCAATGATAATACTTTTAAATGTCACCACCAACATGTTTCTGCCTACGACAAGTTTATAACCTGTGTTCATTACTGAGGATTAAACGGCCATAATACCACCATTTCTGTTTTCGGTGACGACATTTATTATAATGATTCTCTTGATCGCATTATACCGATGGATTTTATAGGATTTTTTGTATATTTAAGTGTCATTCGGCTTAATGAAACAGGTATTTATGAATGTTATTGAAGTAAACGACAGGAAAACAAGTAAACAATTTCTAGATGTTGCCAGGATAATTTATAAAAACGATAAAGTGTGGGTCTGTCCACTCGACAATGCTATTGAAGAAGTATTTGATCCTCGTACAAATCCATACTTCAGCCACGGGGAAGCTCAGCGCTGGATACTCCTTGATGATTCTAAAAGGCCTGCAGGAAGGATAGCCGCATTTATAGATAATAATATTGCCGGTTCGTATGATCAGCCAACAGGCGGAACCGGTTTTTTCGAGTGCATTAATAACAGGGATGCTGCCTTCCTCTTATTCGATACTGCAAGGACGTGGCTTGAAGAAAAGGGAATGGAGGCTATGGACGGTCCGATAAATTTTGGTGAAACTGATAAATACTGGGGGCTTCTTACAGACGGATTTACCCATCCTTCATTTGATGTTCCATATAACCCGCCATACTACAGGCAGTTATTTGAAGACTATGGATTCAGAGTGTTCTATAAAATGGAAGGTTTTCACCTCGATATTACAAAACCAATTTCAGGCAGGTTCAGGAAGATAGCGGAATGGATTGAGAATAAACCGGGTTATGAATTCCGTCACTTCAGACATGCTGAAAAAGACAAGATGATGAAGGACTTTGCTGATGTTTATAACCAGGCCTGGTCATCGTTTAAACTGAACTTCGAACCACTTGAGGTCAAATATATAAATGCAGCCCTGAAGAAAGCAAAAGCAATATTTATAGAAGAATTCCTGTGGATTGCTTACTTCGAAGGAAAACCGATAGCCATTTTTCTGATGTTTCCTGATCTTAACCAGATAATAAAACACTTCAATGGTAAACTTAACCTGATCAATAAGATAAGGTTCCTTTACATGAAAGCCAGGCATACCATGACAAGGACAAAGGTCCTGATGATGGGCATAATTCCTAAATACCAGGGACACGGGATCGAATCGGCATTTATACTCAATGCATGGCGTGCAGTACAGAAAAAGGGATATTTCACAGAAGCCGAGTTCTCATGGGTAGCCGATTTTAACCCGAAAATGAAGAAAATTCTGTTATCAGTAGGCTGTGTACCCGTCAAGCAATATATAACATACAGGTATCTGTTCGACAGGACAAAGGAGTTTCAAAGGTACCCCATTCCAGACATAAAATTTCATGATGGGGCTTAAATGTGACTATTAGTGGGATAATCCTTCTATCAGTTAATCCTGTTGATCCGGTTCTCTATCGGTTGATCGATTGTTATCGGCACCTTCTCCTCTGTTGTATTAGCCGCATCAAGCTGTAAAGCCCTGACATCAGATATACACAGGAACCTGGAAAGTGCATGCAGGGTAAGTGTTATATTTTCAGTGGTCGACAGTTTATAGTCGCGGGGCATCACCCTGTCTATCAGAATGTACTTGAAATCAGCAGGCAAAGAATGTTTCCTGAGAGAAGGATAGGTACTTTCAAGTTTTATCTCTCCTGCTTTCGTAAGATCCTCCAGAACCTCCCTGAAATAAAGGTTGATCTTTGGTTCGACCTTAAAGCCAATCCTGAAATCGACTCGTATGAGTATCCCGGGGATTATCTGAGTAACCTGGTATTCGAACTTATCAGGCTCATCAACCCTGTCAACATGCAGGAACCAGTAGGTATCTGCCCTTTTGGGCTGTTTCTGGAATATGGAATATATAACTTTAGATTCCACCTGGTCGGGCCAGTTAGCTTTAATAATATAAACAAGGTTGGTTGCAGTCTTGGGAATAGTGCTGTCTTTTGACAGGTCCTTGAAAAGATCGATATATTTATCAAGGTTTGTGAAAGTTACATACCTGTTTTTAAGTTTTCTTCCGAAATACCAGCCATACATGATCATGAAGAATATTGTCGCAAGCATTATTGTGAACCAGCCACCGTTCTGAAATTTATGCAGGTTCGATAACAGGAACCCTCCTTCAATTGTGAGGTATACAATCAGAAGCACCACAATAAACTTATGGTAAACTCCCTTTTGATAAAGGTAATACGACAGTAGAAGAGTGGTCATAATCATGGTAAGGGTGATCGAAAGACCATATGCAGCTTCCATGTTAGCCGATTCCCTGAAGAACAATACAACAAAACTGCAGGCTACCCAGAGAAACCAGTTTACTGATGATACATAAACCTGTCCTTTATGAAATGTTGGGTGAGATATATTAAGCTTAGGCCAGAAATTAAGCGAGACAGCCTCACTAATAAGAGTATACGATCCTGTTATCAGTGCCTGGCTGGCTATTATTGCTGCAGCCGTGGCAACCACTATTCCGGGTAAAAGAAACCACGATGGCATTATACCGTAGAAAGGGTTGATGCCGTCTTTCATCCCTCCATTAACCATCAGGTATGCGCACTGCCCGAAATAGTTAAGTAATAAGGCTGTTTTAACGAATAACCATGATACACGAATATTCCTGAAACCACAATGGCCAAGGTCAGAGTAGAGAGCTTCTGCACCTGTGGTAGCAAGGAAAACGGATCCCAGAAGTATGAATCCCCCGGGGTAATCATGCAGGAAATGATAAGCATATTCCGGATTAAGGGCTTTTAATACCCCTGGGTGATGGTAAAGCTGTGCAAAACCCAAGACACCGAGCATTGAGAACCAAACCACCATTATAGGACCAAATGATGCCCCGACGATGTTTGTACCAAAACGTTGCATAAAGAACAAGACTGCAAAAATCATAAGTACAATGGTTATCACCGGTATCTGCGCATTGAACAGCCTCAAACCCTCAATCGAGGATGTTACAGTAATTGCAGGTGTTATAACACCATCAGCCAGCAATGCACTGGCTCCGACCATTGTCAGTATAGCAGCCCACGACGATTTTCGCTTGATAAGGGCGAACAAGGCATAGATCCCTCCTTCTCCCTTATTGTTAACCCTCAGTGTAATCAGTACATACTTGATTGTAGTCTGTAATGTCAGAGTCCAGAATATACAGGACATAGATCCGTATACAAGTAATTCATTGAACTCCTTGCCCCCGCCTACAATTGCTTTCATTACATACAGCGGACTTGTGCCAAGATCACCGAAAACAATCCCCAGTGTTACGATAACACCTGCAAGCGAGAGTTTATTAATATCAAAATGTTTCCTCTGCCCTTCCATCTTTCAAAACATGTTGCCCTTCCGGAACATTAAACTAAACAAAAAAAAACGGCCAAAGTTAATAATTCCTAATATTTTATACCCGAACTGATCAAAAAAAAATTATCGTATTCATTCTCCGGCTGTTACCGGCTTATTATCATACCAGTTAATTACAAGACCCACAACCTGACCATAGCTCATGACACCTTTTGAAACATGGTTTGATTTAAGAAAAATGTTATATATGAATGTCTGTACTTTCTCAAGAGTTTTATTCCTTAAGCCCATGTAATACTTCTGCCTCATCTGCAGGTCGCGTAATACCCGCGGATCAATTTTCTGCAACAGTGCCTTGTAGTCACTGAGAGATGAAGCATCGCCCAGAAAATATAACAGGAGGTTCCTGCATGCCGAATACTTCAATTTCCTGTTGCCTGAGCTGTAACATGTAATAAAAGCCAGGAGGTTGGCTTCCGACTCACTGGCTATCCCAAACTGGTGAGCCTTTTCATGGGCCAGGGTGAAAGGGTAATCATCCGGCTGAATATAATAATCTACATTAACCTCATTAAAGAAGGGTCCGAAATACCCGCTGATACCAAATTTTATCAGGACCGAACTGAATATCATCGTTTTGGTCCTGCGAAAACCATTCGGATAGTCAATTCCAAGACTACTGCTGTTAATGCGATACGACTCTTCAACAAGCCGGTTGACATAATCATAGTCTGACAGACTGACGCTGGAATAATTCCTGTTAGCCTCACTGATCAGGGTATCAAGGACTGACCTGAATTGAGCTTCGTCAGTAGCTGATCTTTTCCAATCAAGCCTTGTTATTATATCAGGTCTGAAATAATTAAGGCCCCATGTCAGATAAAATATGGAATACAACAGGGCTGCAGCCTGGCATAACCGAAGCAAAAACCACCCTGGCCTGATCGTTTTCAGGATCAATAGCAATACCGCACAGATAAGAAGTATTATGACAATAATCCACGAAAGATCCCAAAGTGATACTCCGACATGCCTGCTGAAACCCGATAATACACGCGCTAAAACCGGATATAACCACTCTGAATAATATTTCTCCACAGCCTCCCTGTGATGAACAGAGAACCTGACTGTAATATAAACAAGAATTGCCGGTATGAAAGGCCAGCCTGCTTTTACATATTTGCCCGTCATACCCCTGATGTGTCCACTATGCTGGTTTACCATATCTCCATAAAACCGTGAAGGACCTGAAAAACAGCCCCGTATTTTCAATTCTGTTGTAAAACAAGTAATAATAATATTATCTTTGATAAAAGTGATCATAAATTTTGCGTGTCCCTGAAACAAAACAGGATGAGAAAAATTTTTTCCGGTCGCGGGTATTTTTTGATCATAACCTTTCTCCTCAGTCTGGATTACCATGTAAACTGCCAGGAGATAACCGACCATGGCAACAAGGTTTCCCTGCTGTTTATAGGCGATATCATGGGTCATGATGAACAGATATGGTCTGCAGAAAACAGGACTGATCACACATATGACTATAACGAGGTCTTCAGGTATATAAAACCTGTATTGAGTGAATCTGATATAGTAGTTGCCAACTTCGAGGTTACACTGGCCGGACCTCCTTACAAGGGTTACCCGCGTTTCAGTTCACCTGCTTCCCTGGCAGATGCATGTAAAAACTCCGGCATAGGATACCTTGTAACTGCAAATAATCATTCGGCCGACCGGGGCAAACAAGGAATAATTAAAACAATAATGCGGCTCGACAGCCTGGGAATACCACATACGGGTACTTTCGTCAGCCAGCGCTCAAGAGACAGTCTCTCTCCTTTTATTATAAGGAAAAAGGATATTTCAGTGGCTATTCTCAATTACACATTCAGTACAAACGGAATCGCGGTGCCACATCCTGTTATTGTAAATATGCTTGAAAAAGATCTCGTAATAAACGATATTGCCAATGCCAGGAATAAAAAGCCTGACATGCTTGTACTTTTTCTGCACTGGGGTAAAGAGTATGATACAATACCCTCTTCCTACCAGGTCGATATGGCGAGACTTTTCCTTTCGGCAGGAGCTGACATTGTAATCGGGTCCCACCCGCATGTACTCCAAAAAATGGTAATGTTAAGGGACAGTATAAAAGGCAGGGATAATATAGTGGTGTACTCACTGGGCAACTTCATTACCAACCAGAGGAAACCGGGAACCGACGGAGGGGCCATGGTAAGGATAACAATGGAGCGTAACGGGGAAAAGATCAAAATATTAAATGCGGGGTACTATCTTACCTGGGTATATACTCCCATACAAAGCTACAGGAAGAAATTCTATGTTCTCCCATGCTCTGAATTTGAGAACAATCCCGGATTTTTCACCGACATGAATGATTTCAGGAAAATGAAATCATTCATCACAAAATCGAGGTCATTCATGAATGCACAGAATACAGGATTTCGCGAATTGGTATTCAAAGACAGTACATGGTCGGGAGATAATTAATATGACAACATCCGGTTATCAATCTTCTGATACATCCGTGTAAAGAAGATCCGTTCCGGGATCAGCTACTATATCTTTAATACTATCGCCTTTGATGGTAATGGTGGTGGTCCTGCCGTTAACCGGTACTACGATATTTTCTGAAGTACTGCCTGTGTTGACCAGGATGTTTATATTGAAGGTATAAAGGAATTTTTGTTTCTGCTCAATCACCAGGTCCGTGTATCCATTTTTGATTGAAGGTTTATGAGTGATTGAAAGTTCCGGCTGACCGGCAATATATAACCACTGGTAAAAAAATTGCTTCAGGTCTGTTCCGCCGGCTTCTTCCATTGCTTTACGGAAATCATCAGTATCGGCGTTACCATTTCTGAACCTGCTGTAATACAATCGCATTCCCTTCCAGAACAGATCATCCCCCATCTTTCGTCTTAACATATGTAGTATCCACGCTCCTTTTTGATAAGAATTGGGACTGAGCAAATCCATAAGTCTGGTTATTGTGGTATCGATTACTGGCCGGGGAGATCGCCTGTAGAAGCGTATCACCCTGTTCCTTGCAGATTTCATAGTCTGATCAAGCTCTTCCTTTCCATAAGTCATTTCGAGGTAAACAGCAGTCATGTATGTTGCAAATCCTTCACTCAGCCATATTTGATGCCAGTCATTTTCGGTGACAGAGTTACCGAACCATTGGTGGGCTATTTCGTGAGCCATAAGGCTTTCGGCTTTATTTTGGCCGGTTACTGAATTTTCCGAATAAAAAATACAGCCTGCATTCTCAAGTCCCCCGAATATTGTTTTAGACTGTACATTAGCAAGTTTTTCGTATGGATATGGACCTAATAATGATATATAAAATTCAAGTGGTTTTACGCCTGCTGCATAATCTGAGAAGCCTTCCAGCCTGTTTCCGGGAAATACCCAAGTCCATACAGGAATATTACCTGCGACACCCGCAAGCCGGGTAGAAAAGGGGGCAATACCTATGGCCATCACCTTTGTTGCCAGGGGCACTGTCTCCTTCCAGTGAGTAAGCCTGGTGCCGTCGGGGAGAAAACTGTTCTCCACAAGGCGACCGTTTCCTACTACCATATATTTACATGGTGATTTAACTTCAAAATCAACGGTTGCCTTATCATAAGGATGGTCAACACAAGGTATCCAGTTTCTTGCCCTGTCGGGCCAGTTATCGGCGAAAAAAGTACGGTTCCCAAACCTGTTATCAGAAATTATAAGTCCGTCTGCAGGAATCCCTGAGTAGTCGATTGTGAAGATTACATCCATTCCCTTTCTAAACCTCTCATGGGGTATTATTACAAGCCTGTCGGATTTATGAAACCACTTTACATTGCCCTGGTCGGAAGTAACGTTACTAACTGTCATGCCTTTGCCATCGGTCCCTGCATTCTTCAAATCGAAAAACATAGTATCTGCAGGACTGTTAAACCTTACTGTTATTAAACTGTGGCCGGCAATAATGTTGTTTGTGTCATTGACCGCCACGTTAAACTCGTAATGAATTACATCGGCAAAAACAAGTCTCCTGTAAGTGTCGTGTGCCGGTGCTGCCGTAATTACAGTAAAGGTTAAAATAAATGCAAAGATTGTTTTCATTATTTTTGGCTTGAAAGATCACCCAAAGGTAAGGAGTGAATGAGACAAAACAGAACAGACATGACTTAAAATGCATGAATAATATCATTTCTGCCGTAAAAGTTATTTATGGTGAATTTGCTATAAATTATTAGCTTTGCATAAAATACAAATACAAGATGACTTACGATTACAATACTCAGAGAAAGAGGATGGCGCTGCCGGAATACGGAAGAAATGTCCAGAGAATGGTTGACCATATTAAGACAATTGAGGACAGGGATGAAAGAAACAAGGCCGCCAAGACGGTAATTTCAATTATGGGCAATCTTAATCCTCACCTGAGGGATGTAGGCGATTTCAAGCACAAATTGTGGGATCACCTTGCTCTGATTGCTGATTTTGAACTTGATATAGATTCTCCCTTCCCTCCTCCCGAACCTTCCAAGTTTACGGAAAAACCAAAGCAGATCCCTTACAATCAAAAAGATATACGTTACCTGCACTATGGCCGTATTATTGAACTTATGATAGAATCGGCCTGTGATCTTGAAGAAGGAACGGAAAAAGAATACCTTACCTCCCTTATCCTTAACCAGATGAAAAAATCATATGTAACATGGAACAGGAGCCAGGTTACTGATGAGGTTATCATTGCCGACATGAAAGTATTGTCGCGAGGTAGACTAAAAATCACAGATGGTGTTAAGATACTGGAAGTAAAGGAACTATTACCGGCAACGAAAAAGAAGTCGCAGGGTAAATCGCACGGTAAACAGCAAAACAAGCCACATAATAAGAAAAAAGGCCACAGCAGACGTTAATGGGTACTTTTATTGTCCATGGAGGAAAATCCCTTAAAGGGGAAATAACACCCCAGGGCGCTAAAAATGAAGCCTTGCAGGTTATATGTGCAGCTTTGCTCACTTCACAGAAAGTCACAATACAAAATATTCCCGATATAAGTGATGTTAACAACCTCATTGAGCTCATCAGCAATATGGGAGTTAAGGTAAGTCACCACCGGGGTGGAGTGATTGATCTTATCGCAGATAATATCAACCTCGATTATCTGCAGACAGCTGAATTCAGATCTCTCAGTTCCAGGATAAGAGGTTCAATAATGATAGCAGGTCCTTTGCTTGCGAGGTTCGGGAAAGCTTACATAGCAAAACCAGGGGGTGATAAGATAGGAAGAAGAAGAGTCGATACCCATTTTACGGGATTCCGCAAGCTGGGAGCGGAATTCAGGTTCGATCAGTCCGACCCTTTCTTTACTGTTACTGCTGAGTATCTCAGGGGAACATATATGCATCTCGATGAAGCTTCTGTAACAGGAACAGCAAATATCATTATGGCCGCATCACTGGCAAAAGGTAAAACCACAATTTACAACGCCGCTTGTGAACCATATATTCAGCAGCTCTGCAGGATGCTTGTTTCTATGGGAGCCAATATTGAAGGCATCGGGTCCAACCTGCTGAATATTGAAGGAGTTAAAGAACTTAATGGCTGCACTCATAAGATCCTGCCTGACATGATAGAAATAGGATCTTTTATAGGAATGGCAGCAATGACAGAATCGGAGATCACCATTAAGAATACCGGATATGATCACCTGGGTATTATACCCGATTCCTTCAGACGACTTGGAATACAGCTGGAAAGAACCGGGGACGACATCTATATCCCGCGCCAGAAAAACTATGAGATAGAGACATTTATTGATGGTTCCATCATGACTATTGCCGATGCAATATGGCCCGGATTAACTCCCGACCTGCTTAGTGTTTTCCTGGTTACCGCCACACAGGCCAAGGGTGCAGTCCTTATACACCAGAAGATGTTTGAAAGCCGGTTGTTCTTTGTAGATAAACTGATTGATATGGGGGCCCAGATTATTCTCTGCGATCCGCACAGGGCAACAGTTATCGGACTTGATAAACAGATAAAACTCAAGGGGACGGTAATGTCTTCTCCCGACATAAGAGCCGGAGTGGCACTTTTAATAGCCGCTTTATCGGCAGAAGGTAAAAGCATCATTCATAACATAGAACAGATTGACCGTGGCTATCAGGACATCGATCTGAGGCTTAATGCTCTTGGAGCTGATATCCAGAGAATGGAGTAATTAGTAAGACCGGGTAGCAGGGCGGTCATGCGGTCGGGATACAGATTTGACGGCAGGATAAACTTTTGTCCGTACTAATTTATTGTTCTGCCAATTTGTCAAATATTGTGTGTTGGCAGACAATTTGTTATTAAAATGAACAAAATTGTAACTGAGTTAGCGATGATGAAAAAAAAGACTAAAGAGCCTGAAGAGAACAGTCATAAAAAGGACAATAATACTGTTGATAATAAAGAGAATACAATAGAAAAAGAAAAGGGGAAAATGGATGATGATATAACTGAAGAAGAAGATATAAATAAAGATTCTTCGGAAACAGGGAATATTGCGATGGATGATGCTGACAAAGTTATCGCCGAGAAAAGAGCTGTTGAGGAAAAACTGGCAGAGATGCAGGACAGGTACATCCGTTTGTCAGCCGAGTTCGACAATTACAGGAAAAGAACGCTGAGGGAAAAAATCGAGATTTCCAAATATGCCGGAGAAGAGCTTCTCGAAAAGATCATTCCGATAATGGATGATTTTGAAAGAGCTCTTATGCATATGGAAAATTCCCATGATGAATCGGCAGTCAAAGCCGGCGTCGACCTGATATACAGCAAATTCAGCGATTTCCTGAAACAAAACGGCATCAAGGAGATACCTGCTGTGAAATGTGATTTCGATGTTGATGTTCATGAAGCTGTAGGAAAGCTGAAGGTTGAGGATGAAACGATGAAGGGAAAGGTGGTTGATGTAGTACAGAAAGGCTATTTCCTGCAGGACAAGGTTTTGAGATTTGCCAAGGTTATTGTTGGTGAATAAAATTATTATCCTCTTAAAGAGAATTAGTAAACAGTGGCTTAAAAAGAAAAAAGATGGGAAAAAGAGATTATTATGAGGTGCTTGAAGTATCAAAGCAAGCCACGAAAGAAGAGATAAAGAAAGCTTATCGTAAACAGGCTCTGAAATTTCACCCCGACAAAAACCCGGGAGATAAAAAAGCTGAAGAGAATTTTAAAGAGGCTGCTGAGGCTTATGAGGTACTTAGTAACGATGAGAAGAGAGCCAGGTATGACAGGTTTGGTCATGCCGGTGTAGGTGGGGCAGCATCTAATGGTTTCGGTGGAGCTCATATGACCATGGATGATATCTTCTCTTCCTTCGGCGATATTTTCGGTGATGCATTCGGAGGTTTCGGTGCTTTCGGAGGAAGCCGAAGGAGCAGAAGGGTCAACAAGGGAAGTAACCTCAGGGTTAAGGTGAAGCTTACTCTGCAGGAAATTGCAAAAGGAACGGAGAAAAAAATTAAGGTAACAAAGTATGACACCTGCCAGACCTGCGGAGGTAACGGTGCGGCTGACGCCTCCAGCCTGTCAACATGCTCCACATGCCACGGAACAGGTCATGTAACAAGGATCACAAACACACTCCTCGGACAAATGCAGACATCATCCGTTTGCCCGTCATGTGGCGGTGAGGGAAAAACTATTACTAAAAAATGTCCCGATTGTTACGGGGAAGGAATAGTACAAAAAGAAGATATTATAAAAATAAACATCCCGGCCGGTGTTGGAAAGGGAATGCAAATGACCGTTGGCGGAAAGGGTAATGCTGCCAGGAGAGGAGGTATAAACGGCGACCTGCTTGTCGTTATTGATGAAGAGGATCACCCTGACCTGATAAGAGAAGGTAACGATCTTATTTATAATCTTTTCATAAGTATTCCTGATGCAGTGCTCGGGACGCATGTTGAAGTTCCCACTGTGGAAAATAAAGTAAAAATAAAAATAGAACCGGGTACGCAGCCTGGTAAGATACTGAGATTAAGAGGTAAAGGACTTCCGGAAGTAAATGGGTACGGCAAAGGAGACCTCCTTGTAAATGTTAATGTATGGATTCCCAGGAATGTAAGTAAGGATGAAACAAAGCTTATTGAAAAATTCAGGGAATCGGAATCCTTTATACCAAAACCGGATAAAAACGACAAAAACTTCTTCGAGAGGATGAGAGGGTATTTTGAATAGTGCCTTGCTGTTGAATATCAAAGTCCTTATGTCTTATATTTACCAGCCTGCAACGATAGCAGTAAAGATAAATAACACTTCCGGCTGTATTTCTTAAAGTGCTGATATCTGTCTTTGATTAGATATACTCATATTTATTATATTTACAATTCTTATAAAATAATTCTAACTTATCCGCTTATGGCACTTTTTGAAGCAAAGAATGTCACTAAACAATATGGCGACCAACTGGCACTGGACAATGTAAGTATTTCAGTACCTGAACAATGCATTTATGGGCTCCTGGGCCCTAATGGCGCCGGAAAAACGACCCTTATCAGGATCATAAACCAGATAACAGGTCCCGATTCCGGTGAACTTTTTCTTAATGGCAGAAAACTGAATCCGTCCGACGTACAGGCTATTGGATATCTGCCTGAAGAAAGAGGTCTTTATAAAAAGATGAAAGTTGGCGAACAGGCTTTATACCTGGCCCAGCTAAAAGGTCTCTCTAAATCGGAAGCGATGAAGAGGCTCAGGTACTGGTTTAAAAAACTTGAAATAACAGACTGGTGGGGAAAAAAGGTAGAGGAACTATCAAAAGGAATGCAGCAAAAGGTACAATTTGTTACAACCGTTCTTCATGAACCCAAACTGATAATCTTCGATGAGCCTTTTACAGGATTTGACCCGGTAAACGCTAATATTATTAAAAATGAAATACTCTTCCTGCGCGACAGAGGAGCCACGATAATATTCTCAACACATAATATGGAATCTGTAGAAGAATTATGCGATAATATCACGTTGATAAACAGGTCGAAAGCTATCCTGGAAGGAAGTGTAAATGAAATAAGGAACAGATGGGCTGCCAATGAATACGACCTTGTGTTTGAAGGTGATGTTAGTATAAGTGGAAATGGTCAGTATAGTGTAATTAAGCAGGAAAAAGATGATGATAAAAGTCTTATTCGCATTAAAACTGAAAGCGATATCTCTAATAACGATATTCTTAAGAATGTAATGACTTCAGGCAAAATTATTTCTTTCAACCCTGCCCTGCCATCTATGAATGAAATATTTATAAGGGTTGTTGAATCCAGAAACTAGTTTTATTAACAAGTAAATCACCTGCTATGAATAAGATATCAGTAATCATAAAAAGAGAATATATAACAAGGGTCAGGAAAAAGTCCTTCATTATAATGACAATCCTTGCTCCATTACTTATGGCAGCTATCATAATACTACCTACAGTCCTGATGATGAACCAGTCGGGTGAATTCAAGAAAATAGCCGTCGTAGAGGATAACTCCGATCTCTTCAAAGGAGTAATAAAAAATACAAAGGATGCAGAATTTGTATACCTCGATAATGTAAAGCTCGATGACCTCAAGAAAACATTTGACAAGGCAGGTTACTACGGTATTCTGTATATCTCACCCGAGATAATAAACACACCCAATGCAGTTCAGCTTATATCGAGGCAGCAACCACCTATCGGACTGCTGGACTATATCGGTAACTCACTGAAGACAGAGATTGAACGACAGAAACTGAAAGCTTATAATATAGATGATCTTAACGAGATCATGAAGAATATAAGGACAAATGTATCCATACAGACAATTAAGATTGACTCAAACGGACAGGTCAAGAAGACCAGTACAGGTATCTCTATGGCATTGGCATATATACTTGGATTCCTGATGTATATGCTTGTATTTATCTTCGGGGCCCAGGTAATGAGAGGTGTTATTGAAGAAAAGACAAGCAGGGTGGTTGAGGTAATAATTTCTTCTGTCAAACCTGTTCAGCTGATGATGGGCAAGATTATCGGAATAGCCTTGGTCGGACTTACCCAGTTTTTTATATGGGTAATGCTCACATTCGGTATAGTTACAGTTCTGAAAACCACTGTGATGCAGAAGACCAACATCGCTGAAATAGCACAGTCAGCACCACAGAACTTCATGGCCGGCGCTTCAGCCGATTCTGTGAACACTGCCATACAAACCTCCGAAGTCTCACCTAAACTGGCTGAGTTTTCACAAATGTTCGACAGTGCCATGAATCAGCCCTGGGGACTGATCATTATTTCGTTTATCTTCTATTTTGCCACGGGCTACCTGCTTTATGCCTCGGTGTTTGCCGCTATCGGATCGGCGGTGGATAATGAAACGGAAACACAACAGTTCATGCTACCTGTTACAATCCCCATCATTCTTGCTCTTATG
This sequence comes from Bacteroidales bacterium, assembly GCA_046706305.1. Taxonomy (GTDB): domain Bacteria; phylum Bacteroidota; class Bacteroidia; order Bacteroidales; family VadinHA17; genus LD21. Next base: position 23,464 of record JBJKPQ010000074.1, on the reverse strand, counting down.
GTGGCCATGGGAACAATGCAGAATCCTGAAAGTTCATTGTCATTCTGGTGTTCCTTAATACCCCTCACCTCACCTATTGTTATGATGGCCCGCCTGCCTTTCGGTGTTCCCTACTGGCAACTGGCCCTGTCGATGGCTCTGATGATAGCAACTTTCACTTTCTTTGTCTGGATGGCTGCCAAGGTGTATCGTACTGGTATCCTGATGTATGGAAAGAAGACATCATGGAAAGAGATGTGGAAATGGCTGAGATACAGCGGATAAACGAATAATGAACACTAAACAAATAGGAGTTAGGAGGTTATATAATGTCTAAGATTCTTGTTATTGTCGATGAAAGAGCTATAAGGAATACTCTAAAAGAGGTTCTGGAATATGAAAAATATGAGGTTGACCTGGCTGAAGACGGACCTACCGGGATAGAAATGTTTTCTGCCAATTCTTATGATATTGTCCTTTGCGATATTAAAATGGCAAAAATGGATGGTATTGAGGTCCTTGAAAAGATAGAGGAAACAACCCAGGATATACCTGTTATAATGATCTCCGGACATGGCAACATCGACACTGCCGTTGAAGCCATAAAGAAAGGTGCCTTCGATTTTCTCGAAAAACCGCTCGACCTTAACAGGCTGCTTATCACCATTCGTAATGCAATGGATAAGTCGACTCTTATAACCCAGACCCAGGTACTTAAAAACAAAGTAAGTAAGATGTATGAGATTGTGGGCAACTCAGATCCTGTTGAGAAAGTCAGGGACATGATCGATAAGGTTGCCCCCACCGAGGCCAGGGTTCTTATAACAGGAGCCAATGGCACGGGAAAAGAACTTGTTGCACACCAGATACATGAAAAAAGCACCAGGGCCAGGGGACCATTTATCGAGGTCAACTGCGCTGCAATACCCTCCGAACTTATCGAGAGTGAACTGTTCGGACACGAAAAAGGATCATTTACTTCCGCTATCAAGCAACGTATAGGTAAGTTTGAACAGGCCAACGGCGGAACATTGTTCCTCGATGAGATAGGCGTTATGAGCCTTTCGGCCCAGGCCAAAGTGCTCAGAGCCCTTCAGGAAAACAAGATATCGAGGGTTGGGTCCGATAAGGATATTCATGTAAATGTGCGTGTGATAGCAGCTACTAACAAGAATATTAAAAACGAGATAGAGAAAAATACCTTCAGGGAAGACCTGTACCACAGGCTCAGCGTAATACTTATCCATGTTCCGACCCTTAATGAGAGAACAGACGACATCCCGGTTCTTGCAGACCATTTTAATTCTGTGATATGTGGAGAATATGGTATGAGTAAAAAGATTATTACCGAAGATGCCATAAAGGAACTCCAGAAGATTAAATGGACGGGAAATATAAGAGAGTTCAGAAATGTACTTGAAAGACTTATAATACTTTGCCAGACAGAAATTACAGGTAAAGATGTTATGGCCTATGCCAAACCCGTATCGGAAGATTCATGACAGCTTCTGATGCAGGTGCAGGCAGAATCAGATTAAGGACATTAAACTGCAATAGTTCACCGGCTTAATATAAAAGATCTATGTATCGAACCGAGAAAGATACTCTGGGCGAAAAGCAGATACCATCCGATGCTATGTACGGTATCCACGCTGCAAGGGCGAAGGAAAATTTTCCCGACACCTCTCCCTTCCCCGAAGAATGGTATAAAGCCGTAGGAATTACAAAACTTGCATGCTATAATACCTACAGGAAATTCCGTAATGCTGCTACTGCCAGGTATGGCAGCAGTTTACCTTTCACCATCATTGATGACGGTATCATTGATGCTCTTTGTTCTGCAGCTGCCGGCATTTCTGAAGGTAGGTATTTCTCAGATTTTATCGTACCTGCAGTTCAGGGAGGTGCCGGCACCAGCATCAATATGAATGTCAATGAAATAATCACAAATGCTGCCCTTAATGCAACTGGCCATAACTTCGGTGAATATGACTTTATAGATCCTGTTGAACATGCTAACATATACCAGTCGACAAACGATGTAATACCGACTGCACTTACTGTGGCAGTAATGCGTCTTCTGCAGGAACTGGAAGCGGTAATTAACCAGCTCAGGCAGGAAACGGAGAAGATTGAAGGAGCCTCCAGGAACAAACTCCGTATAGGTTATACCCAGTTGCAGGAGGCAGTGCCTGCTTCTTTCGGTGTGCTTTTCAGTACTTATAATGAAGCGTTATCGCGCGACTGGTGGAGAGTATCGAAATGTTCCGAGAGAGTCAAGCAGGTTAACCTGGGGGGAGGTGCAACAGGTACAGGACTTTCCCTCCCGAGATACTTTATAATGGAAGTGGTACCTGAACTTCGCCAACTGACAGGCCTCCCCCTTGCTCACAGCGAAAACCTTCCCGATGCCACCTCCAATCTCGATAAATGGGTGGAGATACATGCTACCCTTAAGGCACATGCTGTCAACCTCGAAAAAATGGTATCCGACTTAAGACTACTGTCTTCCGACATTGCCGGAACAAGGACATTAGCCATACCGGATAAACAAGCCGGCAGTTCCATTATGCCGGGCAAAATAAATCCTGTTATTCCCGAATTTGTAATAACGGCTGCACATAAAATATATTCCAACGATCAGATGATCAGTTCACTGAGCGGACAGGGAGCCCTGGAACTTAATGCATACCTGCCGGCAATAGGTTGTGCAATGATAGATAGCCTTAAGCTGCTCATTGCATCAGATACCACATTGCTTGGGAATCTCCTGGGCGGAATAAAAATTAACGAGAAGGCCGGGTACAGTACCCTGATAAAAAGTCCGTCTGTTACGACGGCGCTCGTTCCATATACCGGTTACAACAAAGCCACCAAACTGGCTGTACTTATGAAAAAGGAAAATATAGATATCTTCGAAGCAAATATTCAGTTAAATATTATTGAAGAAAGTAAACTCATAGAGATACTCAAACCGGGTAACCTCATGAAACTGGGTTTCTCCCTGGAAGAAATCTGACAATCAGCCTGCCCCGGCTCCTGTTTACCGGAGTATTCTTTTTGAAAATAACTACCTTTGCATTTTATTTATTTTATTATGGCCGGAGGAAGGGAAACAAAACCACATATAGGAATCTATGGCAGAAGAAACAACGGGAAGAGCAGTTTTATAAACTGTCTTACCGGACAGGATACTGCGATAGTATCGGACCATCCGGGTACAACTACGGATCCGGTAAAAAGATCACTCGAAATCACAGGCTTCGGCCCGGTAATACTTATTGACACAGCTGGTATTGACGACAGTGGAGAGCTGGGGAAGAAAAGAATTGAACGGACACTGAAAACTATTGGTGAAATAGACCTGGGTATCCTTATCATTGCCCATAACATATGGGGAGGATTTGAAGAGGATCTTGTATCAGATTTCAAAGAAAAGGATGTTCCCTATATCATTATACATAACAAATCGGACCTTGAGGAGCAGACTCCGGATTTTGAATCATCCACAGGGGAAAAGACCGGCACCAAACCTTTCAGCTTTTCTGTTAAAGATAAACGTAACTTCGAAGACCTGATAAAACTTATAAAGGACACTATCCCCGAACACTCATGGAAAACTCCCGCACTGCTGGGCGATCTCATCAGGTATGGCGACATTGTATTACTTATAACTCCCATTGATGTGGAAGCACCTGCCGGGCGGTTAATCCTGCCCCAGGTACAGGCAATAAGGGATATACTCGATAATGATGCTGTCGCTATTATCCTAAAGGAAAGAGAGGTTGATGCATTCCTTAAAAAGACAGCGATCAGACCTGCACTGGCAGTTACTGACTCACAGGTTTTTGTAAAAGCTGATGCGTCAGTTCCTGACGACATCCCACTTACCAGCTTCAGCATAATGCTCGCCAGGTTCAAAGGCGATTTCAACAACTATATAAAAGGAACCCCACATATCTCCAAACTTAAGGACGGCGACAGGATCCTGCTTCTTGAGTCATGTACACACCACGTTTCCTGCGATGATATCGGCCGGATGAAGATACCAAGATGGATAAACAATTTCACAGGAAAAAAATTAGAATATGATGTGGTTGCCGGGTTGGACATCCTTCCTCGTCCCGTCACCGATTATGCCCTTGTGATACAGTGCGGCGGCTGTATGATAACAAGGAAACAGCTTCACAACAGACTGCGTACTGCTGTCAGTGCCGGCGTTCCGGTAACAAACTATGGAATGGCTATCGCATATGTACAGGGTATTTATAACCGCGCCATAGCTCCTTTCATTACCATTAAAAACGACAGCAGTGTTTATTTGTAGGTAATATTGTCGTGCGGTCGTGCGGTCGTGCGGTCGTGCGGTCATGTTTTCATGTTGTATCAGGGTCATAATGTTAGCTGCCTTTGTTCCACTGATTCATTATGTCTTTGCAACCTGTTCCTAAAACCTGAAATATATGAATGGCATTACCGAAATGGTTCTCATCTGGTACAGCATAACCGCTATGATCATAATAATCGCCATCTGAAATAATAATGGCATATTGACAAACAGGCCCCTGTAGGACTCTTTGATCTTTTCAGGAAGAAAATGAATGGCATAACCAGCCAGCATCAGTAAAAACACACTTCCGTATGCAGGTATGACAGTCATATACGATCCGGGTGAGAAACTGGATGTTATCTGTTTGAACATTATCTGAACAGTTGTCATATTATGAGCCCGGAAAAAGACCCAGGCAAAATTCACAAACTGGAATGTTAGAAAGACCGACAGCACCCTGAGGAAAATATTACCGTTACCCCTCCCCCTGAAGATCCTCTGCCATAATTTGTTAACAACAAGTCCTGCCCCGTGCAAACCACCCCATATAATAAACCTTAAATCGGCACCATGCCACAGACCCCCAAGAAGCATCGTCGTCATAAGGTTAAGATGTGTCCTAAACTTTCCTTTCCTGTTCCCTCCCAGAGGAATATACAAATAATCCTTCAGCCATCTCGACAGTGAAATATGCCACCTCTTCCAGAACTCGCTGACACTGGCCGATTTGTAAGGTGAGTTGAAGTTTACGGGTAACCTGAACCCCAGAATTAGTCCTAGTCCTATGGCAATATCGGTATAACCTGAAAAATCGCAGTATATCTGCAGACCGTAACCGTAAATAGCCATAAGGTTCTCAAAACCTGAATAAACAGAAGGTGCATCAAAAACCCTGTCGATAAAATTGATCGCAATAAAATCAGAAATAATAATCTTCTTTATCAACCCTTTGGAAATAAGAAACATTGCATGCCCGAATTCTCTTTTCGACAGGTGATAATTCTCATACAGCTGGGGTATAAACTCCGAGGCCCTGACAATTGGTCCGGCGACAAGCTGTGGGAAGAAAGAAACATAAAAACCAAAGTCGATTATATTCCTTACAGGTTCAACCTTGTTCCTGTAAACATCAAAAATATAGCTTAGCGACTGGAATGTAAAAAATGAGATACCTACAGGAAGGAGGATATTTGTCACATCAAAGGATGTGCCCATATGGGAATTGGAAAAGGCAGCCAGGAAATCATATACCCTGTAATCGGTACCCAGGAGCTGGTTAACCGTATTAATAAAGAATCCGGTAAATTTGAAATAAGCAAGTATTCCCAGGTTGGTTACAATACTGATAAAAACAAAAAACCTCCGCAAGAAACGTTTTCCTGAGGCATTTATCAGTAATCCACATACATAGTCAATAAGAGTAACTATCAGAAGCAGTGAAAGGAACAGCCCCCCGGATTTGTAATAGAAAAACAGGCTGACAAGGAAAAGATAGATATTCCTTATCAGCATTTTTTTAAATATCATACTATAACCGGCCAGCACAAAGAGGAAGAACAGCCAGAACGCCGGAGTTGTAAATATCATTGGGCTTTTTGAGTCGTAACGGAACAGGAATGATAGCAAAAGCTTTGTAAATCCCGATCCGGCTTCCTCAGACACTCGTCTTTCAACAGGTGTTATTGTTGCGATGGCAACAGTATCTGGAGAAACAGTGGGTATCACCAGAGAGCTGCTGTCTTTCTTCCTTTCCGTGAAAAGAGACTCTGCCATAAGCTTCGACAATGTATCAGCTCCGGAGTAAGTCAGGTGTATATAATCCTTCCCGGCCAGGGGAGGCGACTTTTCTGCCCATCTCACTATTGATGACTTTCCACCCATGGCTTTATAGGCATTCCAGAAGGCCACTCCTTCAGAGAGTGCAGCTTTTCGCTGGGCCTTGATAATAAGAGGTAAATTAGGATATGATTGTATACTGTCGCCTACACGTTCTGCCATATCGGTGAGACCTGCCACCAGGATACCGGCAGACGGGCATAGCTCTTTCAGAATTGCTATCTGGCGCCTGATGCCGTTTTCATAATAAGAATAACTGTTTCTGATGTTCTTTACAATATTAAGTCCATATTGCATGATGATAAGGTCGGGTGATAATTTTCTGAGTGCTTTCCCCAGGTTACTGCTGTCGACCATAGTAAACTCCAGACCGGCACTGCCTCGTTGCGGTATATTATCAATTATCAGTCCCTTCCTGCTTTCAATGCTCAGTCCGTATATATCCGGACTTACTCTTCCGGTGAATTCAATAATTACATCGCGGGTTCTTTTAAGATTACACGACAGTTCATTAAATCCTCCTCCTCTTTTCAGGGTATCTGAGAACAATATGTTTCCGTCACCTTTCACCAGTATGCTCACCTTACCGTATGTATTGCCGTAAAAGATTCTCAGTATATCAAAAATCACCGCAGCACTGTCTGCCACCGAAGAGGGTCTTATCCTTACGGTTGCTTTCACCGGAACCTTTGTTTCCTTCCCTTCCGGAAGAAACCGGCAGATTGTCATAAAAGGGCCAAGCTTATTATGTGATATCTTCCCTTCCTCGTATGAGAGGTAGTTATACCTTTCCCAGTCGGATGATGATTTAATCCAAATGCTGCTTGTGTACATAACAGGCATCAAAGGTAAAAACAGTCCCGGGCCTGTTCCTGGATCAATTTTCCTGAGGGTTCGCCTCAGGTACGATGTTATACGGTCGCCCTCAAGCTGAGAATCGCCATAATACATAACTCTGACCTGTCTATCGGAATAATCAAGTGAATCCATAAACCTTTGCAATGGATCAACCGCCGGGCATTTACTGCGTATCGAATCGGGGCTTAAAATGGGAGTGCCGTAAGAAATTGAAAATGTATCCTTTACATTCGTAGTATCGGCTGCCTTGGTGCCATTATCCCGGGTAAACAGATACGATAGAAGCCGCTCCGGAATAAATTCCCGGACAGGAGGAAATAATTGAGTTGCCGGAAGAATATAATGAAAACCGGTAAAACATATAAGAAAGATCAGCAATAAAAGAAATGATCTTAAAGGGCGCATATATGGTTTTAGAAAAGAATCAGCTTTTCCTCTTTATTTTCAGCTTCTGCCCAACCTGTATCTTTCCGGGATCTGAAATCTTGTTTAAATTAAGTACATCTGTAGTGTTCACATCATCAAACATCTTCACAATATCCCATATAGTGTCACCGTAGCGAACAGTATAGGTTATATAGTCTCCATCATCTGAAATGTCGGGAACAGGGGCCGATGTCCTGGCAGCAGGTTTCCCTGCCATTGCCTGTTTTTCTTCGAAGGTCATATTGTTGACTTTTGAGAAATAGGACGCTTCTGAAGGATCGACATATATTACCATCTTCTGTCCCACCCTTATGGTATTTCTGTATATGCCGTTCCAGTAGCGCAGCTGTGATAACCCGACCTTATACCATTCTGCAATATACCCCAGGTTATCACCGTCTTTAACGGTATACAACAATTTTGTTTTACCTTTTACATCGGCCGGCCTGTAAGTTGATCGTGTCGGATCGGGAATAACTGTACTTTTATTAAGATATACATCCGACTTGTAACTTCTTATAGTATCGCTAAGATCGATGAAATCGCCAAGATGGTTCATAGGCAGTGTAAGTGAAAGCGGCTTTGACGAACCTGGGATAAGGCCTGTTCTGTATTGAGGGTTTAAGGCGCGCAACTCACCGAGAGGTATTCCCATCACCTCTGATATTTGTTCAAGGTGAATATCCTTATGGATCATAATGGTATCCGTGGCTACAGGAATATTAAGCGGCAAGGGCTGAATATTATGCTCGGCATAATAGTTTACTGCATAGGTTGCAGCCACGTACTGCGGAATATACCCCCTGGTCTCCCTGGGCAGCCTGTAAAAGATTTCCCAGTAGTCCTTTTTGTTTCCTGAACGCCTGATAGCTTTGTTAACATTACCCGGACCACAATTATATGCCGCGATAACAAGGATCCAGTCGTGGTAAAGCTTATACAGGTCCTTGATATATCTTGCTGCTGCATGTGTTGATTTTATTGGATCCCGCCTTTCATCCACAACAGAATTGATTGTTAATCCGTACATCCTGCCGGTACTGTACATAAACTGCCATAAACCGGTTGCACCTGACCTCCTGTTGACAGCATTGGGGTTAAGTGCCGATTCGATCACTGCCATGTACTTAAGTTCAGCCGGAAGACCATATGAATCGAAGATATCCTCAATCATCGGAAAGTAGTAATCCGTCAGTCCCAGTACTGCACTGAACTTGTCGCGCTGTTTAACAGTATAAACCTGAATATGATTTCGTATAATACTGTTAAAAGGAAGGCTAATTATGGAGTTTATCCTGCGAAGCCTGTTTGTGTACACTGAATCGGGTACCTGGTAAGCAAGCGTATCGGAAGTACTGTCGGATAATGTTTTGCGTACAGCGACTCTTACATACCATGAATTATACAGGCTGTCCAGGTCGCGTGTTATCCGTTCTCCTGTATCATCATTTTTAATTATGATTGTATCGGATTCTGTAGCAGCATTAAGATTACAAACGGTTAATATAAAGGTAAATAATATAGCATAAAATTTCATAGCCAGTTAATTAAAATGTTATTTCCACACCAACATTCAAACCTGCTCCATAAAATCCTCCGGGCATCGGTACCTGTACCGGAAAGAGCGAAAGATTAAGGTTATCACTTATATCATAATTAAAAAGACTTGCATCAACATTGGCATCCAGTATCGAAAGAAGATACCAGCCTGCGATGCCAATATACGAAAGATCGCGGTATCTTTTATAATAATCCACCATTCTTAACATTCCATCCTTGTAATATTGTTCGCTTGCCGGATTAAATGTAGGGGAATTGGGATAAAGAACGGGATCATATGTGGCGGGGTCTGCAGGGATAAGTTTCAGATAACTGTCGGTGGCAGGTATCTGGTCGGTAAAGTCCTGGTATGCCTTCATATATTTTAAATAACTACGCGAATTAACCCTGACGCTGTATATAAGGGCTCCGAAGCCACCATATACAAGAGGCAGTTTCCAGTATTTCCTTGTATATACCTGTCCTAGTCCGGGGAATACAGCAGCCAGCATTGTTGCTCTCATAGGATCGGGCTGGAACTTATGTTTCAGCGCTTTCTCAACAGCAAGGGTATCTTTTAGTGACTGGTCTGCTTTTATAGCTGATGATAACTGCCTTTTTACGGACAGTGTATCCTGGGCAAAGCTGATTTGCTGGAAACAAAACAGTTGCATTATCAGGACCATTACTATTTTATGAAAAGTCTTCAAAATAAAGCCGGCAGCAATTAATGACCCGTACCAAATTTTTTAGCGCGGTAAATATAATTATTTTCAGGAGTTAAGACGGTCAAATACCCCCAAAATGCGCTCCATATCTTCAGGGTTATCGAACGGTATCACTATTTTACCCTTACCCTTTTCATTTATTCTGAAGTTTACTTTAGCAGAAAATATCTTATTGAGGTGTTCAGAAAGCTTTGAAAAATCCTCATTCAGTTTTTTCTTCTTTTCTGTCTTCACAGGATCTTTGGCCTGCTCCGATTGCAGATGCCGGACCAGCTCCTCTGCCTGTCGTACGGATAGTTCCCCGTCGACAATTTTATAATATACATTGATCTGTTTCTTTGGATCATCAATACTGATGAGGGTACGTGCATGGCCCATCATCAGTTGTTTATTCCTGATCCCCAGCTGTATCTCGGCAGGAAGTTTGAGCAGACGCAGGTAATTTGCAACAGTGGAACGCTGTTTACCGACCCTGTCGCTAAGTTGCTCCTGAGTAAGTTTGCATTCTTCAATAAGACGCTGAAAGCTGATGGCAACTTCAACCGAATCAAGATCCTCACGCTGAATATTCTCAACCAGCGCCAGTTCAAGCATTGCCTGGTCATCTGCTGTTCTAACATAAGCCGGTACATGAGTAAGTCCGACAAGGCGGGCTGCTCTCAGACGTCTTTCTCCTGCTATAAGCTGGTAATGCCCCGGGGTGGTCTCCCTTACCGTCAGAGGCTGGACTATACCCAGCTTCTTAATGGATGCTGAAAGCTCTTCCAATGCCTGTTCGTCAAAATTAGTACGGGGCTGAAACGGGTTTGCCTCTATGGCATTAACCGGTATTTCACGATTGGCCTCAACTTTTTTCTCAAGAACCTCTTTCTCCACTCCATCTATCAATGCACCAAGACCTCTTCCCAACGCATTTTTCTTTGTCATATTCATTACGATTTCTGTACTTGATATGTTCCTAAAATTATTGTACGATTTTCTCTTCCTGTTTTTCTATCAGTTCAGTAGCCAGGTTCAGATAATTGACCGTACCTCTTGAGTCAGCATCATACAGGATAGCCGGCTGACCGAAACTGGGAGCCTCTGAAAGTTTAACATTACGCTGGATAATGGTCTTGAATACCATTTGCTGGAAATGTTTGTTGACTTCCTCAGCTACCTGGTTGGAAAGCCTTAACCTTGCATCATACATTGTAAGCAGGAATCCTTCTATCTCTAAAGAAGGATTCAGGTTATTCTGAATAATCTTAATTGTATTAAGTAGTTTACCCAGTCCTTCGAGTGCAAAATACTCGCACTGCACGGGTATTATTACCGAATCGGAGGCTGTAAGTGCATTAACTGTAAGAAGGCCCAGTGATGGGGAACAGTCGATAAGAATATAATCAAAATCATTGCGTATCTTCTCAAGAACTGTCTTCAGAATCTTCTCCCTTTCAGGCCTCTCAAGCATCTCTATCTCAGCGCCGACAAGGTCAATATTTGATGGGATGATATGCATATTATCAACATTGCACTTCATCATTGCTTCGGAAGGTTCCTTGTCATCTATAAGACAGTCATAAATGGTGTTCCTTATCTGCCTTATATCCAACCCGATCCCGGAAGTGGCATTTGCCTGGGGATCAGCATCAACAATAAGAACCTTCTTTTCAAGTGCAGCCAGGCTGGCGGCAAGGTTTATTGCTGTTGTAGTTTTTCCCACCCCACCTTTCTGATTCGCAATTGATATAATCCTTCCCATCTTTTACTAATATTTTTATGGTTAATTTTGAGTTTCAAATTTACTACTTATGATCTTGTGCCACCGGGAGTGATTGGTGTAATTGTAAACATTTTTTTTGGGGTTTTCAACATCTTATTAACATGGTTTTGTTAACTGTTAAAGCTTAAACATTTAAAAAAGAAAGAGTAAAGAAGATACATCCCCGACATCCCGTGTCACTTTTGTTTACTGGTTATGATAAACGTAATATCATAAATTGCAGTATAATTTTTAAAGAAATTTTCCATTTTATTTACATCTTTGTTCATCCACATATCAATATTTCAGATGGATCAGAAGAAAGAAAGCACGGAGTGGCTTGTAATAGTCAATCCAAATGCCGGAAACGGTAAAGGAGGCAGGGACTGGGATAATATATCCTCATTGCTTCAAAAAGCCATGATTCCTTTTACACCAAAAATAACCGAAAGAAAGGGCCATGCAATAATGTATGCCTCGGATGGGATAAACGAAGGATACAGGCACCTCATCGCCATTGGTGGCGACGGAACCTTAAATGAGGTCGTTAACGGAATATTCCTTAATACCGTATGCCCGGCTTCTGACATTACACTTGCCTCAGTGCCCGTAGGAACAGGCAACGACTGGGGAAAGATGTTCGGTATCTCCCCCGATTATGAAAAAGCTGTTCAGATTATAGCGGAAAAGAAAACTATGAAGCACGACATAGGCAGAATGGTCTATTACAGTGATACCGAAAAAAAGATAAGGTACTTCATAAATATTGCGGGGCTGGGTTTTGAGTCTGTTGTGGTGAATAAAACCAATTTCCAGAAAGAACACGGGAAAGGCGGCAAGCTTATTTACCTCTATAACCTTCTCACAAGTCTGCTTGCCTACAGGAACACTCCTGTTGAGGTAACCATAGATGATGAAACAATAAAAACGGTTGTCTTCTCAATTAACATCGGAAACGGTAAATACTGCGGAGGCGGAATGAGGCAGACACCCCGGGCCTTGCCGGATGACGGCCTGCTCGATGTAACCATAATAAAGGATATTGGTAAATTCGAGATATTAAGGAAGCTTAAGATCCTCTACGACGGATCAATACTTACGCATCCCAGGATAGACGGGTATAAATGCAAGACTGTAAAGGTCACCTCTTCATCGACTATTTACCTCGAAGCAGACGGAGAATCTCTCGGCCATACGCCAGTTGAATTTGATTTGATACCGGATGCCATAAATATAGTCTATGGCACACCGCTTATTCGGTAACCTTTATCTCGAAAAGCTTCGGCCATCTTTTTCCTGTGACAAATATTCTTTTGCCCTTTGAGTCGTAAGCTATCCCGTTCAGAACATCTGTATCCGGTCGCCTGTCGGCCTCAGGAAGAAGACCCTTCATATTAACATACGATATCACCTTCCCCGAAACCGGATCTATACGTGCAATAAGGTCCGACATCCATATATTTGCCCAAATCTCTCCGTTTATATACTCAAGCTCATTTAGTGAGTCCACTTTTTGCCTGTTATCATAAACCTCAATACGGGAAACCACCGTAAACATTTCTGGTTCATAAAAATACAGAACATTACTCCCATCACTCATCACCAGCCTGTTGCCTATTGTGGTCAGACCCCATCCCTCTGTACCGTAATATATCTTATTAAGAAGTTCAAAATCAGATTTTCTGTACACAAAACCAACTTTATTCTGCCATGTCACTTCATAGATCCTGTCATTAATAATTGCAATACCCTCCCCAAAAAGAGACGCATCAAGATTATGCTGCATAAGTACCTTCCCTGTTAACAGATCAACTTTTCTAAGGCTTGAACCCGACTCCTGACCCGTTCCTTCATATAAATAGCCATCGTTATAAACAAGTCCCTGTGTAAAAGCATCCCTGTCGTGAGGGTAAGTATGAACAACCCTGTAACCATACATGGCAGGAACGATATCCGACAAAATGGTTATGAACCTTGTAACTGTATTTTGCTGCTTTCCTTTCCTGTAAGAAACAGCCTTTAATGCTTTTCGCCCTGTTCTGACCATAAGCGAATCGGAAATGGAACACTCCCATGGTCCAGATTTAAGTACTCTTACCTTCCTTCCATCAAAATACACTGTAACTGAATCAGGTACAGCATCATCCTGCTCAAGGGCAAGCACCATGTTAAAATGGTCATGCAATTTATATTTTGCATTTACCGCAGGAGAAACCATATTAATCAGCTTTTCAGGAGGTGTTGTTGCGGTGCTGTCTTTTGGAGTGGCCCCGGCCGGCATTTTATTACCGGTTCTCCCTGAGCAGGATATGGTCCAGAACATCAGCAAGAGTCCCGCAATTGTAATCATATATTTCATAACACTATTTTTCGTCGGATTTTTTCGATTTCCCAAAGAGTTTTTTAAATAATTTTCTGCTCACCGATGTTATTTGTTTTTCAGCTTCCATCTGTTGAATTTCGTAAGGGTTTAGCATCTGCCATACGGCGCTCCAGCCCGGAAAACCTCCCACATTCTTATCATCGATAAAAATATCGGCATCAATTTTTCTGCTTACAGATTCATCATAAACCTCCTCGGGATAATTCCTGTTAACAGCATAGAATTCTATTCCGTTCTTTCTGCAAAAATCAACGGCTTCCTCAAGCTCATTTCCTGTACGGAATGTCCATAGAATAAGCCTGGCTCCTCTTTTATTCAGTTCTCTCAGTGTCTGAAAGGCAAACAGCTTCTCCTTACCAATAGCCGGGTATTCATGCTCCACTATTGTACCGTCAAAATCGACTGCTATCTTTATGTTATTAAAGTCAACCATTCACAAATGTGTTAATTGATGCAAATCTAATAATAAATGAATGAAGATTTTCTTAATTTTACATCCCTTCTGTGACAAGATACTATATTTGAGGATGAAGAATATTCCGAATTTCATTACATCACTTAACCTGACCACAGGATTCATAGCAGTCATATTCGCATCAAACGGCGACCTGGTGACAGCTTCCTGGCTGATTTTTGCTTCTATGCTTTTTGACTTCCTTGACGGATTCTCAGCCCGGCTGCTGAAAGCTTACTCCGATATCGGGAAAGAACTCGACAGCCTGGCCGATATTGTAAGCTTTGGTGTTGCTCCTGCTGTAATTTTATACCAGCTGCTGCGCGATTCATATCTTTTATATGCCCCGGATGCTTCGGAACACCTCAGCTTTCCTCTTATTATTATGTTGTTTGTTCCTGCTGTTATGCCTGTTTTTTCAGCATTGCGTCTTGCAAGGTTCAATACGGATTCAACACAGGCAACTGTTTTCAAAGGCCTTCCTATGCCGGCTAATGCACTCGGAGTAATCTCTGTTGTTATAGCAGCACACTATACACAATCCAATACACTCAATTTTATACTGATTACTCCTTACCTGCTTGTTGCAATTACTTTAATCCTTTCTCTTCTGATGGTAAGCCGTCTTCCCCTGCTTTCCATGAAGGTCAAAAACCTTAAGCCAGGAGGCAATGAAGGCAGGTACCTACTTGCAGGACTCGTGATAATAGCATTTATAGCATTTGGAATGAGTGCCGCCCCTTTGATCATACCAATCTATATCGTTTCTTCACTCGTTGCTTTAATGTTCTGACGAGTTGAGAGGACTATTCACTCTCAGGAAATTTTTTCTCATAATTGCTTAAGGCGAGTTTAATAATCACCCAGCTTAATATGATAAAAGCCGGCCATATAAGGTATTCAAGAATTGCACTAGTATACATGTCCTTCGGATTTCATTTCTTCTTCAGTTATCTTTGTTTTATTCACCGACTGCCATGCATACCATATATATGCAATCACAAACGGTATAATAAATGAAACATACATCATAGCCTTAAGGGTAAACCGGCTGGAAGATGCATTGTAAATAGTAAGCGAACTTTGCATGTCGTAAACAGAAGGGTAGAAAGATGTGCCGTTAAAACCGGCAACAAGAAAAAGGGAAAAAACAGCAAGAACACTTCCCGTTCCGGTAAACCATATGCCCCTGTTACTCTTACCGAATATGCTTATACCTATGCCATACAATACAGCAACAACACCTGCAAGAAAAATGATAAGAACAAGCGGCATACAGATGAAGTTAATAAAATACTTGTATTTTTCTTCCGTAACCATCCCGGTGGCAGGATCGGCAGCAAAGCCTTTTGAGACTAATAAAGAAACCAGGAAAAAAAGGAAAAAAACAAGGAAAAGCAACGAATTAATAAGAACCCTCTTCCTCGCTCTTGAAATCAGATCGTCCTCCTCCACACTGTTAATCAGGTAAAGCAGCCCGTTAATCCTTGCAAGAAAAAGTACAGCCAGACCAAGCGAAAGATTACGGACATTAAACAGTGCTTCCAGCCCATAATAAGGTGTTGCCCAATGAACGCTGTTCATATTATCTAGACTGAACATGGCCCCGGTAAAGAACGTTGCAACAGCAGTACCAATGAGAAAAGGTCCGAGAGCCCCGTTAATTAAGAGGAAAATATCAAAAGTCCTTTGCCCGAGAATATTTACAGGTTTTGATCTGAACTCATAGGCAACTGCCTGAATAATAAAACTGAAAAGAATAGCTATCCAGACCCAGTATGCACCTCCGAAGCTTGTGGCATAAAAAAGAGGAAATGATGCAAAAAATGCTCCACCGAAAGTTACCAGGGTTGTAAAGGTGAATTCCCATTTTCGTCCCATGGCATTTATTATCATTGTCTTCTGAACATCATTACCCGGCAGGGAAAAGATGAGCGACTGACCGCCCTGCACGAACATCAGGAATACCAGCAGTCCTGCAAGGATTGACACTATTATCCACCAATAGTGCTGAAGAAAAAGATGAGATATCATTATTGTCATGTTATTGCCTCCTAATGTTTTGGACCTGTTTTGATCTGTTTTACCATTATAGAAACTTCAGAGATAAATAATCCTGTAAAAAGAATTGCAAAAAGGATAAAAGTTGTTAACACTGATCCTGAAGCAATCCTGGAGACTCCCATAGGAACAGTCATCAGATCCTGAATGATCCAGGGTTGTCTTCCCATCTCTGCCAGTAGCCAGCCCAGCTCCCCTGCTATATAAGGCAGGGGTATTGACAGGAGGGCCACCCACAGGAACCACTTATTTTTTTCAAGTGTTCCCTTGAATAACAAGTATATGGCAACCGCAAATATCATAATGAACAGGAATCCCAGAATAACCATGAGATGGAATGAATAAAATGACAGTGATACGTCGGGAACAACCTCTTCAGCCTTGTTTATTGAAGAATAGCCGAAATACCTGAAATAATTATCCTGGTAGTCTTTTGTTATAAGTATGCTTTTTAAAGAGTCTGTTTTATTCTTATTGCCCGATTTTCTTGCATCCTGGTATGACAGGAGCATATCTCTTGCCTGCCGGCCTCTCGACTGTTTATCAGCAACTGACATTATACCGATACTGTCATTTCCGTAAAGGTTATCCCGTATACCAGGGACATATGAACCGGCCTGTCCTCCTGTCAGTATCGACATCAGGCTCGGTATCTCTATCCTGAAAGCAAATTCCTTTTCGTTCTTTTCTCCCAATTTCCTGTCAGCATCCTTAAGGAACCCAACCGCAACAAGACCTGCATTGGTCTTACCCCTGTAAAGAGCCTCCATGGATGCGAACTTCACAGGCTGAACTTTAGCAATTGTTCTGGCCGATTGATCCCCGGTGTAGGCAACCATAAGAGAAGCCATCAGTCCGAAGATGCCGGCAACAAGGATACTCCTTCGAGCCATGAAGGATTCACGCTTTCTTATTATAAACCATGAGCTTATCCCTACAACAAACATAGAAGCCAAAAGGAAACCTGAAGAAATTGTATGAAGAAACTTGGCAGTTGCAACCTGGTTAAACAGTACAGCCCAGAAACTAACCATTTCATTTCTTGCCGTCTCAGGATTGAATGACATACCAACAGGATTTTGCATCCAGGCATTTGCCACAAGTATCCATAAGGCTGACAAATTAGCTCCTACGGCTACCAGCCAGGTTGAAAGAAGATGGAACTTCCTGCTTACCTTGTTCCAGCCAAAGAACATAACCGCAACAAATGTCGATTCGAGAAAGAATGCAAGGATCCCTTCTATCGCCAGAGGGGCTCCGAAGATATCACCTACAAACCAGGAATAATTAGACCAGTTGGTGCCGAATTCAAATTCAAGGATGATGCCGGTGGCCACACCAATTGCAAAATTGATTCCGAAAAGTGTCATCCAGAACCGGGTTATCCGCTTCCATCTCTCATCACCTGTCTTTACATAGATTGTCTCCATGATTGCAAGGAGAAATGATAATCCCAGGGTGAGCGGGACAAACAACCAGTGATAGATGGCAGTGAGAGCAAACTGGGCCCTCGACCAGTCGATCAGACTTAAATCAATGTTTTCAATCATGAGTTCAGGGTGAGTTAATTAATTGTTCAAGAACATATTGACTCCTTTGTCTATCATTATTATACTTCCTTTTAAGGAAGTCGTGAAAAAAGAATAATCTTAATATTATAAAAATGACAAACAGCTTAATCAGGATTATCAGCCAGACCCTTCTGCCCCAACCCGACATATTCCTGAATCCGTCATAATAAAACCTGAAAAGCCTGTTGAGTAAACTAACAAAACTATCCATCCTGTCAGGCATAATATGTTAAAGATAATAAAACAAAAGATTTGTGGTATAATCTTTAACAGGTTGTATTACTTTTTCTTCGCACTCTCATCGCCATGTCTGAAAGACATACGGCTCTTCTGATCAATATTCTCGGCCGGCAGACTGGATGTTATCTTCTGTACAGCCTTGAAATTGTTAAAGAACTCTCTTGCAAATACCCTGAGAACAGTATAGGCAGGAATACCAAGTATCATGCCGGGTATTCCCGCTACCAGCCCCGATGCAAGCACTACTATGAAAATCTCAAGTGGATGAGCCTTTACACTATTGGAAAAAATAACCGGCTGAAAAACAATATTGTCAATAAGATGTGTTATGGCCTCCACTATTATCATATAAGTAACAAGCGGAACCACAACAGTGTTGAAATCCTGGTTCATGTGCGAGGCAACACCCATAATTATCGCTATAAACAAACCAAGCCACGGACCAACATAGGGTATAACATTAAGTATCCCCAGAATCAGACCCATAACAAGCGCCTGGTGAAAGTCAATACCTGCTATTGTCATTCCTATTGTTATCAGAATCATAATACATGTGCTCTGAATGAGTATGCCTATGAAATACCTAGTAAGAAGTCTCTTTATCGAGTAAAGAGCCCTTGTGGCACCATCAACATATTTGTCAGGTACCCACATCAGTATGGATTCAAAAAATAACCTCTGATCCTTAAGGAAAAAAAATGTTATGAAGGTTATGGAAAATATAGCAACAAGCACATTACCAAGAATACTGAGAAGTGATCCTATGAAGTTCTGTATCATATTAATGTTCAATACCCCCGAAACCTTATTAACTATATAATCCTGAACAGAGAAAGTCGTTGTGGTATCCTTGTTAATAGACCTGAAGAGGTTTTCTATCTTGTTAACAGGCCCGGCAACCAGCTGAACTATCTTCTCGCTGTCTATCGTTGAGAAATAATTAATCTGGGTTGTTATTAGAGGAATGAATACAATGAAAAACAAAATTATTGCACCCCATATTACAATCAGTGTAAGAAGCGCACTTAAAGCACGCGGTATCGACCACCTCATTATCCTGATCCTGCAGAAAAGGTCTACCAGTGGCCTCCCCATAATAGAAAATACTCCTGAAACAAGAATGTATACAACTATATTGCGAAAATACCAGGCTCCCGCTACCAGGATCAGACCACCAAGGAATATAAGGATATTTCTGAAAGTAGTATTCATGCACTGAGGCTTTTCCAATTACAAACCTAATTGAAATTTTTTTAATTCACTAACAATATTTTTATATACACCTAATTATCCAACTGTCATTTTGTCTGTGTGTTTTAATTAAAATTGTCATATTGTCATGTTTTTTAATTTGGAACAGAGTTTGAAAGGAAGTGATTATAAAAATTGAATGTTAAATTAAAAAACTGGAGGATAAAACTATGTTACCAACAATCAGAAGAAGCTACAGGCCGTTTTATATGAGCAATCTGCTTGACGATGATTTTTTTCCTGTATTTCAGAACAGGAACAATTCCAAACCTGCCGTGAATATCAGAGAAGATGAAAAGAATTATGTTCTTGACCTGGCCATACCCGGTATAGACAAGAAAGATCTTAAAATAGATATGCATGAAGATGTGCTGACTATCTCATCTGAGAAAAAGACAGAGAATGAGCAGGAAACAGATGGTTACAAAAGAAGGGAGTTCAGTTATTCTTCTTTCTGCAGAAGTTTCTATATTCCTGAGAATGTCAACACTGATAATATAGCCGCAAGCTATAAGGATGGAATTCTGAGCGTAACCCTTCCAAAACAGGAAGAGGAAAAGAATAAAAAGGCAAAAGAGATTACGATATCATAACACAGGTATCGCATGGCAGAAAAGAGGGTGTCTCAAAAGGCACCCTCTTTTACTTCACCGCATTCTTCCTGGAATTTTGCGGCAAATTTTCTTCCGAATTCGACTAACATATCGGCCTTATAACTACCCGGAGAGAATTTGAAAGCTCCTGCTTCATGGTATGTTTTCAGCTTAAGAAGCCGGAGATTCTCAAGGATTATCCTTGTTGATTCTCCGCTCCATCCGTATGACCCGAAGGTTCCCCCGAATTTACCTTTATCCCTCAGAGGATTAATGAGTGAGAACAGTTTATACACAGGTAAAAGGGTATTCTGGTTTATTGTAGGCGAACCAACCAGAATGCCATCTGCTTCAATAATCTTTTTTTCAAGCTCTTCATCAGCGATATTCTCGATATCAAGCACTACAGTATTAAGCTCACCAGACTCTTTTATTCCCTCTGCAATAAGTTCCGCAGCTTCCTTTGTATAACCATAGGCAGAAACATAAGCTACAAGGATGTTATTGCGTTCCCGTTCAGCAGTAAGTTTTACATAAGCGGAAGCCCATTTCTCAGCCAGTTCGATAGCCCTTTCAACATTCTTATGGTGAATGGGGCCATGCCCGTTACATATATAATTGATATCAAGGTGCCGTACCTTATTAATGGCTTTCAGCATGAATTAACTGAAAGGCTTAAGTATCACATCGAAATAATATTTATATGCACCCAGGTATTCATCAGTAAATTCGCTGAAGATATCAGAAGTACAATAATGTGCACCGAAAGAATCACATGTAAACAATATCTTATCCTCGACAAGATAGGTATAAATGGAATCCGGCCAGTGAAGGTTTGGTGCACCTATGAATTTAAGTGTCTTATTACCCAGATCCAGGGTATCTCCGTCTTTAACGACAAGTGATTTAAAGGGGATGTTGACAATATCCTCGAGGTACCTTATTGCATTGCCGCTGCCCACTACTGTGGCCGATGGGGCCAGGTCGAGAAGTATCTTAAGACTTCCCGAGTGATCGGGCTCGGTATGATCGAGTATTATGTATTCTATTTCTGCAGGATCAGCCAGTGATCTTAATTTTGAAAAATAGCTTTCCCTGAATTTTTCCTTTGCTACTTCAATAATTGCCTTTTTTTGGGCATTGATAAAATATGAATTATAGGTGGTCCCGAATTCAGTATGCATAACTATATCGAATGTCCGGATATCATAATCCAGAACCCCCATCCATGTCACATCATCTGTTATTTTAATTAACTTTTCGTCTTTTCTGCTCATTTCTTGATTAAGTTTTCAGATTTTGGCAATGATTGTTTTATTTGCCTTTACCTGTTGAAGAATAGGAATTTCAACCTCAGTTCCAAGAGGAAGGAAAATGTCGACACGTGAACCGAATTTTATAAATCCCAGTTCATCGCCCTGGTGGATCGCCAGGTCTTTCCTGGCATATGTTACAATCCTGCGGGCCACCGCCCCTGCAATCTGTCTGACAAGTATCTCAATTCCATCCTGTGCTTCTATAACAATAGTACTTCTCTCGTTAAGTTCGGAGGATTTAGGATGCCAGGCAACCATGTAATGTCCGGGATGATAGGCAACATATTTTACCTTTCCGGAAACAGGATACCTGTTGCTGTGCATATTGAATGGCGACATGAAGATGGATACCTGCAGACGCATATCATTAAAATATTCCTTCTCAAATGTCTCTTCAATCACAACAACCTTTCCATCGGCGGGTGCGTAAATAAGCCCGGGATCAGCCTCCAGGTGTCTTGCCGGCAAGCGGAAAAAGAACAACAGGAATATATATAGCATCATTGAGCAAATAATAAAAGCCCACCTGACAAGATCATAATTATGCCACACTATGTTAACGGCTATATTTAAGACAAGCAGGATAAGAAAACCGAAGCCAAGTATTTTGTAACCTTCCTTGTGGATACTCATCAAATAAAAATTTGCACAAAACTAATTAAGTCCTTTCAATCATCCAAAAAGAGAAATAAAAAGATAAACGAGAGGAAATGAAATTATTGCACTATCGAACCTGTCGAGGAATCCTCCGTGTCCCGGCAGAATTGTTCCTGAATCCTTAACCCCGTTGCTCCTTTTCAGCATCGATTCTGCCAGATCTCCGTATGTGCCTGCCACAGAAACTATTACAGCCACAACTATCCATCCTTTAATGTCAACCACTCCAATCCACCCCGATATTAACCATGCTACCAGGGAAGCCGTAACCAGACCTCCGATAAAGCCTTCCCATGTTTTCTTGGGAGAAATGCGCTCCATTAGCCTGTGTTTCCCTAAAACGACACCTGCAAGATAGGCTCCTGTATCATTAGCCCATAAAAGGAAGAAGAAACCCAGGATTATACCAGGGGAAAACAGCAAATCAGAATGGGGAAGCAATGAATTAACCCCATCGTGTAAGAAAGCAGCAAAAGGGAAGAGTGAAAAAGGTAAAGCTATATAAATTACCGAAAATACTGTATGAGCCAGCGAATCAAATGGATTCTCCTGCTTCCTGTACAACTCTGTAACGATCATAACAACAAACAGAGGTATGACGATGAATAGCCACCTGTAGGAGATATAACCTGCAGCCGCAAGTGTTGCAATCACATACATTATAATACCGACAGTAAGGCCCGGAATTACCTGAGCACGTACTCCTGTATTCCTGATCATTAGAAGATACTCATACTGTGTTCCGGCAAGTAATACAAGGCCTGTGATAAAAAAGGATACCGGGTGGAGCCAGAAACCTCCAAGTACGAATAAAACTATCCATACTCCGGTCAAAGTTCTTCTGAAGAAATTATTCAAAGCTCCTGTTAATTATTCTGGTCCTTCTTGGTTTTTGCTTTTTTTACAGTACCTGCCGGTGCCTTCAATTCCGTAACGGGTTTTTCGTCCGTTTTAGTTTTGGATTTACCCTTAGCTGTTTCAGCTGCAGCTGTTTTACCGGTTGTACGTCTTGTACGGGTTTTGATTTTCTCCTCAACAGGCTTTGCCTTATTCTTACCGGCTTCAGCTTCTCTTTGTTCCTTTAAAAGATCTGCTTTTCTTTTACCGAAGATCCTTTCTAGATCCTCTGTAAAGATAACCTCTCTTTCCAAAAGCAGTTCAGCCAGTTCCCTGAGTCCGTCCATATGGTTTCTCAGTACATCTTTTGCCCTGATGTAAGAATCCTCTATAATTTTCTTAACCTCCAAATCGATAACTTCTGCTGTCTTCTCACTGTACGGCTTGGTAAAACCATAATCCGACTGCCCCGAAGAGTCATAAAAACTAACATTACCGACCTTCTGGCTCATCCCAAAGAAAGAAACCATGGCATATGCCTGTTTTGTTACTTTCTCCAGGTCGCTCAGGGCTCCTGTGGATATCTTACCAAAAACCAGTTCTTCTGATGCACGTCCACCAAGCGCATATGCCATCTCATCGAGGATCTGCTCGGTGGTGG
>JBJKPQ010000073.1:0-10362 GCA_046706305.1 Bacteroidales bacterium | reverse complement strand
AATGAGGCCCTGAGTTCCGGGCCCCCATATTTCCTGATAACTTTACCGGTACCATAATTAATTGTATCGATTACGGAGGAAGTGCTTTTTGTAAAAGCCGGATTATAGATCATTACAGATTGAGGACCGAAGGCAAAATAAGATGAGAATCTCATTCCAAGGTTAACAGAGAGGATATCATTCAGTATGAATTTATCGTCAAGATAAACCGATGCTTCAAGTCCCCTTTCTCTTTCAATTACATCAGGAATAACCAGGGAAGAATCATTCATTGGCTGATAACTACCGGGCAGTACAGAATAAAAATTCATGTCGGCACCAAAGTTAAACTCATTTCTGCCAAGAAAAAGATTGAAGTCAGTTTTAAGTCCTGTACTGCTTATTTTATGTGCCAGGTTAAAGGCTTCCGAGGCAATCCTGTTACTTGAAATATTATAATCGTATGAACTGCTGTTCAAAGATATTGTAGAAAGGAACCTTGCATTAAAGAAGTGTCTCCATTTTAGTGCAACAATTTTATTGTCATAACTGTAAACCGTATCAGAATTAAACCGGAAAGCATCATGACTGAGATATGAAGAAATCTCAAGCTTATTGTTTCTGTTTATATCATATGTCACACTCCCGTTAAGGTCATAAAATGAGGCCCTGCTGTTTTTGATAGATGGGTCCTGCACAAGTCCCAGCACCCAGTTGGAATAAGTGGTTCTTCCCGATAGGATAAATGTACAGGTGTCTTTTTTGATTGGTCCTTCAACAAGTAAATGCGTTGTGATGGGACTTATACCGGCACTGCCCCCGAATTTTTGCCTGTTACCCTCCCTTGTACCTATATCCAGGACAGAAGATATCCTCCCCCCGTAACGTGATGGAATGCCACCTTTGTACAGGGTGGCATCCTTGATAATGTCAGAATTTACAGCAGAGAAAAAGCCGAAAAAATGAGATGAATTATATACTGGAGCGCCGTACAGGAGAATAAGGTTCTGATCGGCAGAGCCTCCACGCACATTGAATCCTGCGGAGCCTTCACCGACTGACTGCACACCTGCTATAAGCATAATGTTCTTGATAATATCAGATTCCCCCATCGATGTTGGCAGTAACTTGAAAGAAGTAATGTTGATCTTTTCAGCTCCTACCTCATACCGCTGAAGGGTCATACTCCTTTGCGCTGATACTACTGTTTCTTTAAGCGGGATGAGAACACTGTTCATATCCACATTCAGCTCACCTGTGCCATAAAGGTTCAGGTTGACCACCTTATTTTTCATACCGATAAATGAAAATGACAACTGATGGGCTCCGCGAGGAAGACTGAGGCTGTAATATCCAAACTGGTTGGATACTGTTCCGGCCGATAACTTCTGAACAAAGACTGTTACTCCTGCAACAGGGTCCTTTGTATCCTTGTTTGTGATATAACCTGAAAGGGTCACATTTCCGGGCAGATTTTTCTCTGCCGGGTTCCCAACCTCGGTATATGAATTTCCGCCGGCAACCTGTGAACCTTCTGTTGCACCGTATTCAGTAGGTGCCATGAACTTATCCGTATCCGAAACAGGCAGCGATGCAACCTTCACTGCATAGTTTGCGGTAATGACAACATTGCCTGATTGATCTATGAAATAGTACAACGACTGTCCCGCAAGTATATCATCCAGAAGACATTTCAGGTTCGTGCACCCCGTATTGTTACTGACATGAAGGTCCCTTACCCATTGCTCCTTATAGAAAAACCTTACCGGAAGCTGACTTTCCACTTTCTTTACCATTTCTGAGAAATCCAGTCCGCTGAAATCACCCGTCAGTGTATAATCGTCCTGTGCCTTCAACATGAAGGTGACTGCAAAAAGTAATATTAATATTATTACACTTCTTCTCATTGGCCGGGCACTAATTCAATAATCCATCATAATATTTAATAACCGGGACAAAAGTATCAGGATCCTGCTTCGATATCTTCAAACCATTTTTTCTTATATATGCCCTGACCTGTAACTTTCTGTCGTCCATTACCTTAAGAAGATCTCTCCGGTTTTTTACAGGGTAAACAACGCCATTTTTCAGAAGGAACATCTTTTCTACCTGGTAGAACTTATCATACTTATCATCAACCTCCAGAAGTGCTATTGCTTTTTTATACTTGAGGTAGAACGACACCCTTCCTTTATATAATACATTAATATATCCGTAAAAACCGCGTACGGTATCGGCCGAAATCTTTTCAAAACGGTACTTTCTTAACTGGTAGGTAAGGTCAAAGCCTTCAACCATTTCTTTATTTAACTGTAAAAGAGTACCATCACTTCCTGGCGTAATAATCTGATCATTATATATGTCGTAAAGTACAGGAAGGCTGTCAAAGCTGTAACCATTCATTATGACTGTAGCAGTGAGAAACCTGGCTGAAAACAGGAACTGGTTATCCACAACCCTCATGTAAAGGTTTCTCCAGACTTTACCATTATAAAGGATCTGCAGTTTCTGGATTGAATCCTGTTGCTGATTACCCGGTGAAGCGACGGGTGACTCACCAGGGCATTTAGCATTTAGAGTAACAGAGCAGATAATTATGGAAAATAAAAATAGGATTCTGAATTTATACATCTCAGTTTATGGGCTCTTGAATATATCTACGGGTCAGCTTTTGGTTAAAATATAAAGGTATTGATAAGTTTATAACGCCCAATACCATAAGTGTTAAATTTTGCTAAATTCCGGTTATTACTCACCCCGGATGTGATTAGTGTCTCTATTTCACTCCCGACACTTTGAAAACATAAGCCGGCTGGTAATCATCGGGAGAGAGGTCAGGAAGCACAATTCGAAGCCTGTCTCCGGCTTGCACCGATTTAACTGTTTCATCAGAACCGATAAGGCTCACACCGGGTTTCAATGCAAATTTTATTCCTTTCAGTATAATTTCCTTATCTGGCCATTTTGTTGTAATGACATACAGGTCGTTTCCTTTCCTTGTAAAAAACAGGGTTTTATTTGTTTCAGGATTGACAGATTCATCATTTTTACTCCTGATAAAAGCTCTTGTACCGTAAATTGCCTCTCCGTTTCTTTTCAGCCATTTTCCTATGTCAAGCAGTCTTTGCTGCATAATCACGGGAATTGTCCCATCGGCTGAAGGACCTACGTCAAGATTAAGGTTACCGCCTGCAGCTACAGTAGAGACCAGCATATTAATCAGCTGCTGGGTTGATGAATAATCGCTTAAATCTTCGGTGCGGTTGTAACCGAAGGATGTACCTATTCCACGGCATTCTTCCCATGGATGAGGTTCCTTGTTATCGATACCCTCCTTATCGCCAACCAGCCCATATTCAGTGGTATAATATCCTCCATGAAGGCTTCTTGTTTCACTTCCCCACCTGTCATTAACCACAATTGATTCCTTAACTGGCGATTCATTAAAAAGCCATGCCAGGAATTCCTCACTCTTCCATACGTTACTGGGATGTTCCCATTCTCCGTCAGTGAACAACAAATCGGGCTTGTACCTTGTTACGAGGTCTTTCATCTGAGGAATCATATGCATGTCGACATATTTGTCAACATCGCTCTTATATAAAGGGTTAAACCATTCATAAAGTGAATAATAAAATCCCATATGAAGACCAGCATCCTTCACGGCTGCCGACAGGTCACCACACAGATCGCGGTGGGGCCCGATATCCACGCTGTTCCAGTTCCAGCTTTGAGCACTTGGCCATAATGTAAAGCCGTCATGGTGTTTTGAAGTAAGTACAACATACTGTGCACCGGACTCTTTAAACAGCTCAGCCCAGCCGGCAGGGTCAAAAAGTTCTGCACGAAACATAGGAGCGAAATCCTGGTATTTAAAGTCTGGTCCGTAGGTCTTATCATGAAAAGCCATGAAATATTTCTGTACCTTATTCGGAACAACCAGTTTATACCAGTACCATTCAGCATATTTATCATAAACACCAATACTGTCACCTTTTGGTCCCCATGCAGGAACCGAGTATATCCCCCAGTGTATGAAAATCCCGAACTTCGAATTTTCGAACCAACCCGGCACCGGACGTTTGTCGAGCGATTCCCATGAAGGCTTATATGTCTGGGCATTGGCTACAGTAGCAATAATAAAAAGAGATATGAGTAAAATTTTTTTCATAGTTCTGTTAATGGTTTCAGGGTTTATAAAAACATCAAAGGGGTAACATCACACTATTAAGTATTATCAGTTGTTTTTATTGTATACAAAGGTTGCCTGGCGCTCACCCCGTGACGAGGATGACTTACTTTCAATGATTAGTGTTTTTCCATCATCTCCCAGGCTGTATGTTTCAACCGATTTTATTTCTGTTGTCTCACCATGCATGTTCAGGACTATGACAGAAGAGACTTCAAGTGATGTCCCGTCTTCCGACCATGCAGCAATTGATTTTTTTGTTGTATTGAATATCGGATTTACAGACTCCTTACCATCCAGTGTATAGGTATCTGTTATCTTCCTTTCATCCCCGTTCATGCCACTGAATATTCGCTCAAGAGTTATTGAATTCTCTCCCTGCGTGATATTCAATGTTTTAGCTAGCATACGCTGGCCCTCCGGACCAATCTTACTTTTGGATTCATCCAGGGTCCAGGAGCCTGAGAAATCAGTAACATTCTGTGCATACAGGGATATTGACATTAAAACAGCTCCTATAACCAGCAGCCCCTTTTTACAACTATTGAACCTGTACATTTCCATCTGATATTAGTTTTTATTAATTAATACAATATAGCAGAGCATAAACCGTGATCAGTCTTCTCCCTGGGCTTTGAGAACATCTGTTTTATATTTTCTGTTTTCAAGAATCCTCACATAACGTATTGCCAGGTGGTTATTATAGTCTTCATACGATTTTTGTGCCCAGGCAAGAGCTGCATCCAGATCACCGTTAATTTCACTTATTATGGCCATATTGTAAGCGGCCCTGCCGGCCACCTTCCTCTTGGGATTTGTTGTCTCCTTTTTCCACAGTTCTCCTGCCTGATCCCAATTGCCTGTTCTGGCCTTGCGCATAGCTATGCGGAAGTTATTTGTCCCTTTCACATAATAATCGCGCATAACACGCAACCTGAATGGAAGTATTCTCAGGGCATATTCCTGCCCTGCCTTGTAACTGACCTGGTTAACCGCGTCCTTACGGCCCAGCAGGGCAGCAGCTGCAACAACCGGATTAATGCCTCTTCCTGTCGATACCACCGAGGCCTGGTTAATAAACTCATCGAGGATGACTTTCCCCGACGGATCATAGATACGCCAGCCAGTTTTTACTATTGTTTCCATATTAGCCTGGTGTTCAATTCCGGGGACCTTACCAAGCGGAGTATTGAGGCTCACATTTCTCTTTGAATAACTAATATGTGTGTCGGTATCAAATTTTTCAAGTGCAAAAAGTGCATCTGTTCCTGTCTCGCTGCAGATCCGGTTGACAATATCCCATGTAAGAGGTGTTGGAAAAGGCACTGTCTCCGGTGTTCTGAAATCTATATCATCAAGCATTTTCACTCCGGCAAAACGTCCGTTTTCTTTCAGCTGTTCGGCCAGCCCCTTGATACTTTCCTTCGCACCGTCGCGATCGAGCTCAGGTCCCTCCAGCGTGAGGATTTTTTCAACGACATCAGCAGGCTTTGAGGTCTCGGTGGGCATTGTCCTGTCAATAATGCCTACTTTTTCGATATATGCGGGTATAGTAACCGGAGCGGGTTCAAGTACATTCAGGTACAACTGCTGTGTCTTGCACGACATAAGTAACATAGCAGGCAGAAGCAGGATAATCAGTTTTTTCATATAATTTTCTTTTATAACTTTTTCAATCTTATATTTTTTATTGCAGCTGTTGTTGTCCACGATGTAATACCGAATGGCCTTGAAAGCTGCACTTCAGGTCTGACCGACAGTTTATTACTGCCTATTGCAAAATCAACAACCTCCTTACCATCAACAGAGGCCCTGATTGTATCTTTCTTTACAATAAGGCAAATATTGTACCATTTACCCGTATCGAAATTCATAATTTTCTTTGTACTGTTCCCTGAGGCATCAATCCTGTTAATGCTGCTGAGTCCGACAACAGCACCTCCCCATCCCCCTATAATAAGACTGCAAAAGCTTGAATCCACGGGGAAAGTCATGCCACAAAAGAAATCATTACCCGATACCCGTTTTGCATCAAGGGTTACCATGTAGTTGTTTTTAGGGAAAGGACCTTTCCATGTTATACCTGTGCATCCATCGCCCATACCCAGTATTACTGAACCGCCCGATACATATACAGGTCCCTGCGGACCAAAATTTGTGATCTCCCAGCCGTCAAGGTTAATTCCATTAAAAAGGTAACCCGAATCTGCCGGCATAACTACCTGTTTCCCTCCATCTTTCACAGGCTCCTTTTTACCTGTGCATGATCCTGACATTACAATAACGGAAGTAAGTAACAGGGTCGGTAGCATGCTTATTTTTCCCGGGGTCAACATTTTATGTATCTGTTATTCACTCTCCGGTTTTTTAAGTCCCCTGACAGGCCTTTCTATAATTTCCATATCGGGAAGGGCATTTTTATTATCCGTAGCTTTCAGTTGTTCCAGCTTCCTGCCGGCAGGCAATACCCTGCTTTCCCATGATCCTACAGCATCATTATATCCTTTAAGGGCCGATTTCAGGCCTCCGCCCACTTTTTCAATATGATCGGCAAATACCTTAACCCTTGAGTAAAAATCATCGGCAACCTCCATTATCTGTAAAGCATTAGCAGTTATGTTATGTTGCTGCCATGACATGGCAACTGATTTGAGTACGACAATAAGTGTTGTGGGAGTAGCCAGAATTATCTTATTATTCATTGCATCCTGCAGAAGTGTCTTATCGGTCATCAGGGCAACATTAAGTGCCGATTCCACCTCCATATACAGAACGACAAAATCGGGGGAATTCTGGAACTGTGACCAGTATTGTTTCCTGCTCAGCCTGTTGACATGGTCCCTGAGGTCTTTGGCATGTTTATTAAACAGCATATTACGGGCATTATCATCATCAGTCTCAAGGGCCTGAAGGTAAGCATCAAGCGGCAGTTTGGAATCGACGACAACATGGCTGTTCCCTGGCAGGTTAATGATCATATCAGGCTTAAGCACTGCATCTTCTCCCTCTGTGTACACCTGTTCCACGAAATCGCAATGAGCCGACAAGCCCGAAAATTCCACAACCCTTTTAAGCCCTATCTCTCCCCATTTCCCCCTTACTCTCGGGTTCCTCAGGGCATTAACAAGAGCACCTGTCTCCTTCTGCAGAGAAGCATTTGTTGTCTGTATATTTGTAAGCATCTCGGTAACCTGGCCGAATGTTTTTTCCGATCCCTTTTCAAGGTCTTCAATCCTTTTCTTGTAACTATCGATAGATTCTTTTACAGGCTTAAGCATCTCCTCAATGGCTGCTTTTCGTTTATCCAGGTCTCCCTCTGCCGATTTAACCTGTGTTTCCATCTGTGTTTTTGCAAGGTCCAGGAATTGTTTATTGTTTTGGGTAAGGGCATCGGAAGCAGCTGATTTGAAAGTATCCAGCATTGCTTTTCTCACTTCCTCAAGCCCGCTGGCCTGGGCTTCTACCTTTGCCTGAAGGGCACTGTTCTCTCTCGTCAGAAGAGATATCTCCTCCATCTTAGCAAGAATGTTCTTTTGATTTACAGCCTCCAACCTGCTTTTCATAACTAAATATGTAATAACAATTCCTGCTATTAATCCCGCTGCTGTATAAATAATGATTTCCATCCTCTCTTTTCTATTTATCCTCAAATTTAATGGTTTTCAATATAAAAGCAGGCCAAGGCACATCATTACCTGAAAGACGGCTAAATACAATATTCCGTCTGCCTGATGTTTATATACCTTAACCGGGTTCCTGTCCGACTATTTAAGGTATACTTCCAGAACAGGTATCTCAACAGGTGGTTTCTGCACAGGCAACTGAAGGATCAGATCATTACTGTTATCGCCCGTTCCTGTACGGTATTGAATCTCCGAAGCATCATGAAGAAACTGTATATACTTAACTTTACCTGCCATGTCAGGCAACACCATGGTTCCCATGGGATAAAAAAGAAGGTGTACATAGAGGCGCCTTGTTTCAGGGTTGTAGGTCAGCAATGTATTATCCGGTTTGGTGAAATTATCGGGAGCTGCCGTACAGTTGTATATTGAGCGGCTGTTAAACTTCATCCACTGCCCCATTGCCGTTAACCTTTCCTGTGCCCTGTAGTCAAAAAGGCCTCTTCCCGTAGGTCCCACATTAAGGAGAAGGTTACCTCCCTTGCTGACGGATTCAATGAGCAGATCTATAAGTTGAGCCGGGCTTTTCCACGTATTTTCATCACGGTAATAACCCCATGAACCTGAAAATGTCTGACATGTCTCCCATGGTACTCTTTTCCCGTTCACCTCCGGCCACTTCGCCACTTTCACCTGTTCGGGTGTCTTGAAATCCCAGCCTCCTTCCACATTACTGAGATCGAGCCTGTCATCAACTATAATGCCAGGCTGCAGTTTCCTGGCAAGCTTAAGCAGGTTTTCTGAATCCCAGTCTTCATGTCCCTTACCATGCTTACCCGGGAATGAAAAATCGAACCAGATAATGCTTATCTTTCCGTAGTTGGTAAGAAGCTCTGTCACCTGGTCTTTAATATACTGACGATATTTATTCATATCACGTCCCTTATTCAGCCTGTCGTACGCTGAATCGGTTTCCTGACGCAGGGGATGGTTCCTGTCGATAGTGTAATCGGGATGATGCCAGTCGATAAGTGAATAATAAAATCCTACTTTAAGACCTTCGGCCCTGAATGCCTCAACATATTCCTTTATGATGTCCTTGCCATAAGGTGTATTGGTGGATTTGTAGTCGGTGTATTTAGAGTCCCACAGGCAGAAGCCCTCATGATGTTTGGCTGTAAGAACCACGTATTTCATACCTGCTTCCTTTGCCATCCTTGCCCATTCATGGGGGTCAAAAAGATCGGGATCGAATGCATCAAAATATTTCTGATATTGTTCGTTTGTCAGTCTCTCATGGTTCTTTACCCATTCATGACGTGCGGGAAGGGCATAGAGTCCCCAGTGAATAAACATTCCAAAACGGGCATCAGTCCACCATTTCAGCCTTTGCTCCTTTTGTGCCTCCGTTTCTTTAGGCAATTGAGAAAATGTCATTTGCGGATAGCTAAGTAAAAAAACAGCCATTAAGGTAAATAAGATGTTTCTTGTTTTCATAGTCAGGTTTTTATGGTTAGATTTTCGGTTCAGGTAAATCAGTATAAATATAAGACATGCATCGCAAATGAGCGACGATGACACTGTATAATTATTAACCGGACCCTGAAAAGAGCTCCCGGCTTTCAGAAAAACCTCCTTTTAAGTATTTCGATAAGTTGATCCTGCCCGAGGGTTACAGGATTATCCTTATTGCCGGTAGCCTTGCAAATGACCGGTATATCCTGTTCCCTGACCCCCGCCTGTTTTAATCCGGGTAACCCCAGCTCAGAGGTCAATCTGTGCAGGTAATCTATGAAACCATCAATATAATAATCATCCGGTTGATCACGACGACCGAGGAAAAGTCTTCCCAGCTCAGCATATTTCGCAAGGGCAGTGGGGTTGCCATGCCCACTTCGAAGCTCTCTTACGGTTATCTCATTTGAAACAGCCATAAGTGTTCCACATATCAGTCCATGCGGGATGTCGTATAATCCACCGGCCGAGGAAGCAAAGCCATGCACAACACCAAGGCCTGCGTTAGCCAGGCAAATGCCCGATGTAAGGGCGGCAAATGACATTCCTGCTCTTGCCTCCCTGTCATCACCGTTCAGGTAACATGCTTTTATATTGTCCCTTACTTTTAACAGGCCCTGATATGCCAGGGCATCCGTATAGGGAGATGCTTTAGCTGAAAGATAAGACTCTGTAAGCTGTGTAAAGCAGTCCATTCCGCTTGCTGCTGTGATATCCGGCGGACAACTTAATGTAAGTAAAGGATCAACAAGTGCAATATCCGGCACAAAATTATCGTGCCTGAGCGATTTCTTGAATCCCCCTTCCCCGGTACGGGAGATAACTGCATTCTTTGTCGCCTCACTGCCGGTACCTGAAGTTGTAGGAACAGCAATAAACGGAAGCTTAATGCCATTATGCGATTTTGTACCCACGCCCTCGAGGTAATTTAATACAGATTCCCCGGTGTATATCATTGCGGAAATGGCCTTTCCGGTATCAACAACACTTCCCCCTCCAATAGCCACCACAAGGTCCGGCTTCTTTTCCTCCAGGGATATCACTGCATCATCTATC
>JBJKPQ010000072.1:0-52211 GCA_046706305.1 Bacteroidales bacterium | reverse complement strand
GGAAGCTATACCGTGGACTGCAAACCGGTTTCCGCGATTTTATAATTAAGTCACTCAGAATTAATGATTTTTATATAAATCCCTTCTGTCAGGTGACCTCTTCTGATATCACTTGCTATATCCTCACATATTTCAGTCAGTTGCCTGTATGCCGGATTATCCGGAAAGTAAAATTTGTCTAATTCTCTTTTGTACGGGCTCATTAAAAAAATGTACTGGTTCGCATCATTTACCTGCGGTTTTTCGCGTAGTATCAGAGGGGGGTTTTGAACCACTGTAAAAAAGTATTTTGTTAATAAATTACCAAAATTCCGTGTAATATCTGTATCATAGGTACTAATCCTGCCGCTGACGATGCCTGTCTGCTGATAATTCATTAATACTTCGGGCCAGTAAGGTAAATCAAACCTTATGACTGTTAATACATAGGATGCCATGTAATTTTTAAGGGCAAGTGAATATTCCGGTGATCCATCCTGGGTAAGTGAAATAAACAAAAATTCCCTGTTATCTGAACCTGAACCGGGTGACAAGTAATGATAGATTCCTTCATAATATTTGTCGTGAAGGAGATTATTTGCATTCTGGCCATATAAATTGATGCTTACAGACAGCACTAACAATAAAACTGATTTAGGAATCATATCGCTTTAATTGACAATTAAAAATATTGAAAAATACATTGATCTCAAAGCGGTATAAGAAAATATCGGGTCTTTAGCCTTAATGCTCTCCGGAAAGTATTAGTTATTTTGGTACATGTTCTGTATTAGCCGGGTCATTTCATTTCAAACACCTTAAGTTAATATTACAAGTGATAGTTCTGCAAAGAGAAAAACTGCATGTTTCCCGGGGTGATTACCTGGTATTATATAAAAAACAGCTCTTCCGGCTTATGTTGTATCTGAAAGGCAGGTGTCTTTTCAGACAGTATCATGTGTTTGCTTTGTGTCTTATTGTTTTAAAGACTGAGATACAAAAAACCATTGCAGCAATAATACCAGTGGCATTGCTCAGAAAATCCTTTATGTTGTATGTTCTTCCGGGTATTAACTTCTGATGCAGCTCATCAAGAAGGGCAAAGAGGATTAATCCGCCGGTCAGCACTATCCATCTTTTGTAGCTTATATAAAAACTGCGTCCGGAGAATGCCATGAAAGTAAGGAAAGCCATAAAACCATATTCGCAGAAATGAATAAAGTAATCAAGTCTTATAACATTATGGGCAGTATGTATTTTAAGAGTTGGAAGGGATGGGATCGATGAAACGGTAATTACAGCCACAAGCCATCCGGCAAGCAGATAAGAGGCATAAGGCCGGCACCATGTTATCAGTCTTGTTATCATATCATTTTAGTATATACCACGATTCACTATGAGGTCCGACAGAGACCGGTAGCGAAACCGTATAGTCCCTGTTAATTCTGTATTTCAGTGGTTTGCCGTCGTTCTCACTTACCCTTGCATAATCAGTAAGCCCGGTATAATAAACGTTTACATCGAGATTTTGTTTCACCTCCCTGTCAAGCGGGTTATAAACCATAAGCAATCCCTTTTCCTCACCGCCCGGGTTAACATGGAGGATGGCATCTATATCTCTTCCGTCAGCTCTTTTTACATGCACAATATCAGCGTCGAGTACAGTCCTGTGTTTTTTATAAAATGCCACCCATTTCCTTACAAGTTCATATGTTTCAGGTGCATCATACAGCCTTGACCCCCTGTAGGCTGCTTGCACCCCTGCTCCGAAGAGATCGGCAAGCCGTTGCCCGTAATGTGGCAGGTGTTCTTTCATGGGTTCAATAGTGGCAGCAGCGCCACCGCCCTGGTATTCAGTAAGAGGCACATGCATCCATCCCATTGACGGTGTTTTCTCCCAGGTTCCGTCATAGATGTTCTGTCGTTCAATGATTTCCTGTTCTTTTCGTGGTAACGACCAGTTGCTTTCCCTGTAACCCATTGCTGTTTTATTGCTACCGTTCAGGAAATACCAGTCGGGAACCGTTAGGTAAACACCTCTTGCCCGGCACCATTTGTAAAGGCCGGTGATGATCCTGAACTGTTTCCACTGGGAGTCATCAGGTCCGTCATGACCCGGATGAGTGGTCGACATACACATATCTCCCGGGTAGGAACCATCATGTTCAAAGTTATCGAATCCGGTATATTCAATGAAATGGTATACTTTCCTGAAGTATTCCTCTCCCCATTCGCTTCCCAGGCATGGTGAGTTACCAAAAACAGGCTGTTGTCCCGGGGGCATCACCACATCATTGCCTCCTCCTACTTTTCTGCTGGCAAGAAGACTGTAACCGCCAAGTGCTATTCCCCTGCTGTGAGCATAAGCGGCCAGCTTCCTGTATTTTTCCAGGTTGGCACGGCTTGTATCTTCCATATCAAATCCGCTTCCAAAGGAGAGAATGATTTCCTCGAAACCTGTTGCAGCACACTGATCAACGGCATTTTTTACAGAAGTAGTATCGGAGTATCTCAGGTGCATGAATATGGGGTTCTCTGTTATCCATGGAGCTATTGTTCTGTACAACTTTCTTTGAGCCAGTCCATTGCGTTCACGGTCGTCCCCGTCTTCAGCCAGAAGCCATGTTCTGAATGTGTCGAAGTTTTTCCCGGGCGCCACCTTCTCGGCAGGGCCTGTTGCAGGCCTGCACTCTAACATAGTAGGTTGTACCCTGTTGTAGTTGACAATTGTCAGGTAATCGGGGTCAGGTTCCCAGAAGACTGATTTACCAAAACATGAGCCCGATGACATACTGCCTCCGAATGCATAGTCAGTCTCAACATAGAGGCCGGGGAACTTCCAGTTCAGGAGATCACCGACAGAACTTTCCGGTTCTGTGAGGGCAAGTATTTCAGATGTAAAACTGTTTATCATTATCTCTTTCGGCGATCCGTTCTCGATAGTAAGCCATTTGCTTATAAGGGGAATCCCATCATAAATCTCATAATGGATAATAACCTTTATACCTCTTGTTTCTTCATTAGTATCAACTGAGGAATAAACAAAATCAATACTCTTTCCGGGAGGAGGCCACGGAAGATCCTCTGGCATCCATTCTTCCCTTTTCTTCCATGGAAACCTGGCTGTTATCGAACCGGTATTGTAACCATCGAGTCTGAAAGGAGAGGTGCTGTCTCTTTTCATCGAACCGATCCATGAAGGATCGAGGTAATTCATAACAGGCTGACCATACAGGCCTCCAACGGTATATTTCTTTTTGTTTATTGTAATAACCGCCTCCGGCTTCACTGCTCTTAAAAGTTCTTTCCCATTTATAAGGTCGTTTAAAGAAATTGTAGCCCCATCGGGAGAAAGGCTGAAAGTACGCGAGATGAGACCGTTTGTGATTGTGACTTTTCCCTCCTGATCAATCACTGATGAGGTATACCCGGAACCATCTATTAGCCAGTCTTTCTTTTCACCGGTGCGAAGGTGACAACATGAAGTTAAAAGAGTAATTATCAGTCCTGTTATAATTAATCTCATTTTCGTTTATGGTATTAATAATGGTGTGACAATATAACTCCTTTTTATTTACTGATGCAGACTAACACTGTCATATTACAGGTTGCGAATATAAGATGAGTTGTCCTTAAAAGTAAGCCATTCATTGAATTCCTTACATGATGGTTCCACTGTCTGCCATAAAATTTTAAATTTGCAGAAAAAAACATAAAATGACAACCAACGAACAGATAAAAGCGCTTTCAGAACGCCGTGATGCGCTGAGGAGGTATCTTTGACATAGATGGTAAACTGATACAGATATCTGAGAAAGAAAGCCTCTCACAGCAGCCCGGCCTGTGGGATGACCCCAAGAAGGCAGAAGAGCTGATGAAAAGTATAGCATCTTTAAAAAGCTGGACTGAAGATTTTGAAAAGATATGTACTGCACTTGATGACCTGTCGGTACTTTATGAATTTTTCAAAGAAGGGGAGGCAGAGGAGTCGGATATTGATAATCAATATGATAACTGTCTCTCAATGATTGAGGACCTGGAGGTGCGTAACATGCTTCAGAAAGAGGAGGATCAGCTTAGTGCAATATTAAAGATAAATTCGGGTGCAGGAGGTACAGAAAGTAACGATTGGGCGGAAATGCTTATGAGAATGTATCTCCGGTGGGCAGAGATGAACAATTACAAAGTAAGGGAACTCGATTATCTTCCGGGCGATGAGGCAGGCATTAAAACAGTTACCCTGGAGATTGACGGAGAGCATGCTTATGGCTACCTGAAAAGTGAGAACGGGGTACACAGGCTGGTGAGGATTTCTCCGTTCAATGCACAGGGAAAGCGGCAAACAACATTTGCCTCCGTCTTTATTACACCTCTTGTGGATGATAATATTGAAATAGAAGTTAATCCGTCAGATATAACTTGGGAAACTTACCGTTCGAGCGGGGCAGGAGGACAAAATGTTAACAAGGTTGAAACAGCTGTGCGTCTGCGGCATCATCCAACCGGCTTAGTAATAGAGAATCAGGAAACAAGATCGCAGCTCAACAATAAAGAGAATGCAATGCGGATCCTTAAATCGCATCTCTATGAGATGGAGCTTAGAAAGAAACAGGAAGAACAGGCTAAGATTGAAGGGGCAAAGAAAAAAATCGAATGGGGTTCACAGATAAGATCATATGTACTTCATCCATATAAGATGGTTAAAGATCTGCGTACGGGTTACGAGACAAGCAACGTACAGGCGGTTCTCGACGGTGATCTCAACCAGTTTATCAAAGCTTTTCTTATGGAATTCGGGGGCAGCAGTTCAAGCTGATTCAATTACCTGTTTATGACAAATTTCATATAATTTTTAAATATCGCGTCATTATTTTGCATCAGTTTGCATAAACAGGCAAAATAATGAACCGTAAAGAGAAATTATTTGATCAGTTTTCTTCAGTATCTACAGAGCAGTGGATGAGCAGGATACATGAAGATCTGAAGGGTGCTGATTTTGAAAAGAGGTTGGTCTGGAAGACTGATGAAGGTTTCGATGTCAGACCTTTTTACAGGAAAAATGACACTGAGGATATTCATCTGTCTGATTCACTGCCCGGTATGTTTCCTTATGTGAGAGGAGGCAAAACAAAAGATAACAGCTGGTTCATCCGTCAGGATATCACGGTAAATGATTATACGGAGAGTAACAGGAAGGCTCTTGATATTCTGATGAGAGGTGTTGATTCCCTGGGGTTTGTCATCAGCGATCCTGGATCAGTTAACCGAGATAACCTGGAATCACTGCTTAAAGGGATCTATACAAATGTTGTTGAGCTTAACTTCCTATCTGACGGGAAGGCTCTGGAGATACTTGAAATGCTTACCGGAATAACATCCGCAAGAGGATTAACTCCTGAATCAGTCAGGGGAGCTGTTGAAGCGGATCCCCTTGTCCGGCTGATGCTTAATGGCAGTCTCTGTGTTAGTCCGGAAGAGGGATTTGATTACCTTGCATCTCTTACCCGGGCTGCCATCCCTTATCCCAATCTGAAAACGATACATCTTAAAGCGTCTCGTTTTGGCGATGCTGGTGCGGGCGTTACACTTCAGCTGGCCCTTGCCCTTGCAGCAGGCAATGAATACCTTGTTCAGCTTACCGACAGGGATATCAGTCCCGAAAATGCTGCTTCGAAGATAAGGTTCAGCTTTGGAACAGGTCCTGATTATTTTGCAGGTATTGCCGGACTGAGAGCTGCACGACTCTTATGGTCGGTGATTCAGAAAGGTTTCATCTCCAATGAGAATAACATTGTCAGGATGGAGATACATAGTACAACAGGCAGTTACAATAAGACAATATACGACCCTTATGTAAACATGCTCAGGACCCAGACTGAAGCAATGTCGGCTGTTCTGGGAGGAACAGATTCACTTACAGTTGAGCCATTTGACTCAGTTTTCAGAACACCCGATGAGTTCTCTGAAAGAATTGCCCGCAACCAGCAACTCATTTTAAGGGAGGAGGCCTATTTTGATAAAGTTGCTGACCCTGGTGCCGGATCGTACTACATTGAGAATCTGACTTCAATGATTGCAGACAGATCGTGGAAGATATTTCTTGAGATAGAACAACAGGGAGGCTTCCTTGAATGTCTGAAAAGCGGGTTGGTGCAGAAGAAAATTGAAGAACAGGCAGCTAAGAGAAAAAGGGACTTTGCATCAAAAAGAGCTGTTTTGCTTGGAACCAACCAGTATCCCGACAACAGGGAGAGAGTATCCTTTAATCGCGGTGGGAAAGTAAATCAGATAAAGCGCAGTTGTGATAGTATGGTAGTTAAGCCGGTAAGGCTTATCAGAGGGGCAGAAGAATTTGAGAGAATAAGGATGGCCGTTGACAAGTCTGCATCCAGGCCCTCTGTTTTTCTTCTTCCTGTAGGGAACCCTGTTATGAGGAAGGCAAGAGCGCAGTTTTCTGCTAATTTTTTCGGATGTGCCGGGTATAATATTATCAACAACCCTGGATATGAAAGCGTGGAGGAAGGTATAGCCCGGGCGCAGGAAACGGGTGCTGACATAGTTGTTATATGCAGTTCCGATGAAGAATATCCCCTGTTTGCGCCGGTTATATTCAGAGCCCTGAGAAACAGGTCCATCGTGGTTATAGCCGGTAACCCGCCATGTGCAGGGGATCTAAAAGAACTTGGTATTGAGAATTTTATTTTTACCGGGTTAAGCATGACCGAAGCTCTCAGCCAGTATAATGAAAGGCTGGGAATTGAAATGAGTTTTGAACATGAAAATTATGAGGCCGAAATTCAACTATAGCGATATCAAAAATATTTCTTCAGGGTCAGGTACTGGTGAAGGACATACCTTAAATGAATGGACAACACCGGAGATGATCACTGTTAAAAGTATTTATACCCGGTCAGATATAAAGGACCTGGAGCATCTTGATTTTGCTGCCGGGATTCCTCCCTATCTGCGTGGGCCGTACTCCGGCATGTATGCTTTGAAGCCATGGACCATAAGGCAATATGCCGGATTTTCAACTGCCGAGGAATCCAATGCTTTTTATCGCAGGAACCTTGCAGCCGGGCAAAAAGGACTGTCTGTAGCCTTCGACCTGGCTACCCACAGGGGATATGATTCGGATCATGAAAGAGTAGCGGGCGATGTTGGGAAAGCAGGTGTTGCCATCGACTCAGTTCTGGATATGAAGCTGCTTTTCGACCAGATTCCCCTTAACAGGATGTCTGTTTCAATGACAATGAACGGTGCCGTACTACCCGTAATGGCATTTTATATAGTGGCTGCCCTTGAACAGGGAGCAAGGCTTGATGAACTTAGCGGAACGATTCAGAATGATATACTGAAAGAGTTCATGGTAAGAAATACATACATATATCCACCTGAATTCTCTATGCGTATCATTGCCGATATTTTCAAATATACATCAGCCAATATGCCTAAGTTCAATTCTATAAGCATATCTGGCTACCATATGCAGGAGGCCGGTGCCACCTGCGATATAGAACTGGCTTATACACTGGCCGACGGACTCGAATACCTGCGGGCCGGTATAAAGGCAGGACTCGATATTGATGCCTTTGCACCACGACTTTCATTCTTCTGGGCTATAGGGATGAACCATTTCATGGAGATTGCCAAGATGCGTGCAGCACGAATGTTATGGGCTAAGATAGTAAGCGGTTTCAATCCGAAGAATCCTAAATCGCTTGCATTACGTACACACAGTCAGACATCAGGATGGAGCCTTACCGAACAGGATCCCTTCAATAATGTAGGCAGAACATGCATCGAAGCCATGGCTGCCGTTCTGGGCCATACCCAGAGCCTCCATACTAATGCCCTTGATGAGGCCCTTGCCCTGCCAACAGACTTCTCTGCCCGGATTGCACGGAACACCCAGATTTATATACAGGAAGAAACCCAGGTTGGCAGGGTAATTGATCCGTGGGGAGGCTCTTATTATGTGGAAAGCCTTACAAACGAAATTGCCCAACGTGCCTGGGAACATATAACAGAGATTGAGAACCTCGGCGGTATGGCTAAGGCCTGCGAATCAGGTATTCCCAAGATGAGAATAGAAGAGGCAGCTACGAGGGCACAGGCAAAGATAGATTCAGGTGTTCAGACAATAGTGGGTACCAATAAATACAGGCTCGACCGGGAAGATCCGATTGAAACACTTGAAGTGGACAACTCAATGGTACGTGAATCGCAGATTGGGAGACTGGCAAAGCTGCGTGCCGAACGTAATGAAGGAGAATGTCTTAAGGCACTGGATAATCTGACAAAGTGTGTTGAGACAGGTAAGGGAAACCTGCTGGAGCTGGCCGTTGAGGCAGCAAAGAAAAGAGCCAGCCTGGGAGAAATTTCATATGCATGCGAAAAAATAACCGGGAGGTATAAAGCCGTGATAAGAACAATATCAGGAGTCTATTCATCTGAATATAAGATGGATGATGATTTCACGAAGGCAAGGGAACTTGTCGCTGAGTTTGCCGTGAAGGATGGCAGGCAACCTCGTATAATGATCGCTAAAATGGGCCAGGATGGCCATGATCGCGGTGCAAAGGTGATATCCACAGGATATGCCGACATAGGTTTTGACGTCGATATCGGGCCGTTATTCCAGACCCCCGCCGAAGCGGCAAAGCAGGCTGTTGAAAATGATGTTCATGTGCTGGGTGTATCGAGCCTTGCAGCAGGCCATAAGACACTGGTTCCGATGGTTATAGAAGAACTGAAAAAACTCGGGAGGGAAGATATCCTTGTTATTGCAGGTGGTGTAATACCACCACAGGATTACCAGTTCCTGTATGATGCCGGTGTGGCTGCCATCTTCGGTCCGGGTACCTCAGTCTCGAAAGCAGCTAAACAGATACTGGAAATTCTCATTGCCATACACTAAAACACCTGGTGCCGGCTGTGTAATAAGCTTATCATAACAGGCTGCCGTCAGTATTTCCTTACGGAATGATCGCGACCGGTTGCTGTCAATATTAGCAGTATGCTATTATATTGCACTTTTATAAGTTGCATTTAAAAAAATCCTTTTATTTTGTAACATTGTAAAAGTTCAGGATAGATGAAAAGAATCTGGTTTTTATTCATTTCCATGTTATTTTGTCTCGCCATACCGGGAACACAGACAGCTGAAGCCCAGTCCGGCAACAAAGAAACAACGACAGTAAAAAACAACACCGGCGAAGCTATGCACGATTTAAATTTCTCTGAACAGTCGACATGGGTCCTCGGATACTTTAAGCTTAGCAGGCTTATGAATCCTCCCTATTCAACATGGTTCCTTAAAGGGTATGATGAATACAAGCCTGACAGTGAGGTGGTTAAAAAATTGCTTGCCGAAGGGACAGGTGGCATAACAATTACCATAGTGATGGGAACATGGTGCCCTGACAGCCGGAGGGAGGTACCTCGTTTCATGAAAATTCTCGATGAATGGCATTTCCCTGAAGACAAGGTAACATTCATCGGGGTAGATGACATGAAGCAATCACCCATAGGCGATTTTGATAAGCTGGGGATTGTCAGGGTGCCGACTTTCATTATTTATAAAAATAATATTGAAGCCGGACGCATCATTGAGAATCCTGTGTCGTCTTTAGAACAGGATATGGTAAATATCTTAAGCAGGAATGAATAAGAACTAAAAACTTTAATATCATGGAAGAGGTAAACAACAATAAGGGACAAAATCTTGGGATAGCCGCACTTATTGTAGCTATAATTACATTTGTCCTGGCAGTTATCCCGTGTGTTGGTCTGATTGCGATCATCCCGGGTATCATTGCAATAATACTGGCATCAGTGGGTCTTTCACAGGCAGCCAGGAGCAATTCTCCAAGGGGAGTGCTGATAGCAGGCCTTATTATAGGTATCATCGCTGTGCTGATTTCATTCTCACAGATTTTCGTTGCAGGAAAGATAGCATCAAATGCAGGCAGATGGCCTACAGATATTCAGAATGTGATAGATGACGTTCAGGATAATGTAATGAAAAACATTGAAGATGCCAATATTTCAATAAAGGTGGAGAATGGCAACGACAAGGTAGAAATTAACGCTAACTCACCCGAGAAAAAGAAGATGGAAAAGACTCTTGAGAACCTGGAAGGGGACAAAGCAAGTGCCGATTCAGTTTCTAATAATGATACATTAAAAAAGAAATAGAAAGATGAAATTTTTAAAAGAAGGTATCAGGAATGAGCCTTACCTTCTTATAAATTTTATTCTTGCCGGGGTGATAGTACTTGTATTTATCTACTCCGGTATTTTTTCGCCCGACAAGAATAATTATCCGGTAGTCTGTATTCATGAGAAGCTTACCGGGCAGCCCTGTGTATCATGCGGCCTGTCTCACAGCTTCTCCCTAATAGTACGCGGACGATTTCATGAAGCATATCAATGGAATATTTATGGCTTCAGGGTTTTCCTGTTCTTTTTCTCAGAACTGATACTCAGGCTTGTGTTTTCTGTGATTTATATTAAACACCCGGCCACAAGGCGTGAGCTTATACTACTCGATTCCGCAGGATCGGGATTGATTTTCCTCATAACTTTCTGGCCTTTTCTTGCAAATATTCTCGGGGCTCTTTAGCTTTGTTTATTCTAACTGATCG
Organism: Bacteroidales bacterium; assembly: GCA_046706305.1. Taxonomy (GTDB): domain Bacteria; phylum Bacteroidota; class Bacteroidia; order Bacteroidales; family VadinHA17; genus LD21. The sequence continues at coordinate 41,583 of JBJKPQ010000072.1, read as the reverse complement.
AGGATATCATATACCAGGTGGCTTTCGTAACCTTTTGATAATCCAAATCTTAGCAGCTTGCCTTTAAGTTCATAACCATTCCGGGCCTTTGTAGTTTTTCTGTGAGCGGTTATCAGTTCTTTAAGAGTTTTCTTATAGAGCTCGTTGTCAATGCCGGCAAGAGCAGAATTTATCAGATTAGATGAGATTTTCTTTCTCCTGAGGTAAACGGAGATTTTTACCTTACCCCATTTATTATAATTGAACTTATCGCGTACGAAGGCATTTGCATACCTTACTTCATTAATGAAGTTCTCGTTTATGAGTGCTTTTATGATCTTTTCCGAGTCCTCAGTGCTTACCTCCCATGTCCGTAGCTTGTTCCTGATATCATCAGTACAGTATTCCCTGCGCGAACAAAGAGCCATGGCCTTGTTAAGTGCTGTCGTATACAGATTATCGTCAGACATGTTTTACCCCTTTTATAATCCTGTCCTTGTTATTTATATCCCTTACAATACTAACATCAGAAAAACCTGAGGATAAAAGTAAATCAGTCATATCATCTCCCAGTGCTTCGTTAATCTCGAAATATATCTTACCGCCGGGCAAAAGGATTTTTTTTGCAGTGTTGACAAGAGAGATATAAAATTTCAACGGGTCGGTATCAGATACAAAAAGAGCGGACGGTGGTTCATAATCAAGTACATTGCTGTGCATAAGAGCCTTCTCGGATTCTCTTACATAAGGTGGATTACTTACTATTATACCGGTATGCTGCAATGATCTGATATCCGGATTAAGCATATCACCAGTAATAAAATTTACTTTTACTCCATTCAGTGCAGCATTCTCCTTCGCCTTTTCCGTAGCTTTTTCAGAAATATCAATGCCTGATACCTCTGCACCTTTAATATTTGCTGCCAATGCAATGGCAATACATCCCGAACCGGATCCGAAATCAACAATTTTCCCTGAGAAACCTTTATTTTCCTTTATAATGAGATGCACCAGCTCTTCTGTTTCCGGCCGTGGAATGAGTGTCCCTTCATTCAGTAATATGCGCAATCCGTAAAACTCAGTCTCCCCTAATATATATTGTACGGGTTTGCCTTTTTTTAATTCATCACATACAGCACATATTGTATTTACCTGTGATTCAGTTATTTTCAGGCCCGGATCGTACAGTTGGTGAGTTTTTGATATTCCTGTTACACTTTTTATAACGATATTTATAAGAGAACTTTTTTCCGGTTCATGATATGTTTTGTCAAGTTCTGCGGAAAGAAATGACCTGATATCTTTAATTGTGTGTATATTGACACCCATAAATCAAATTTAGTGTTTTCATTTTAATGTCGGTGGCGGATGACAATAAATTCATGAGAAGATGCCTTGAACTGGCTTCAGGAGCAGAAGGAATGACATATCCCAATCCGCTGGTCGGTTCGGTGATTGTTCATAAGGGACATATCATAGGAGAGGGATATCATTTGAGAGCCGGATTGCCTCATGCAGAGGTAATGGCTGTCAACAGTGTAACTGACAGGTCACTTCTAAAAGAATCCACCCTTTATGTTAACCTGGAACCATGCTCTCATTATGGTCGTACCCCACCCTGTTCTGATCTTATTATTGATATGTCGATCCCAAGGGTCGTTATAGGGACAATTGACACAAGCGACAAGGTGGCCGGCAGTGGAGTAGCGCGCCTGAGATCGGCAGGTTGTGAGGTTACAACCGGTATACTTGAGAGTGAAAGCAGGTGGATAAACAGGCGTTTCTTTACATTTTGTGAGAAGAAGCGACCGTACATAACACTTAAGTGGGCACAAAGCAGGGATGGTTTTATTGATTTAATTCGCAGAAAAGACAGCGGACCTGGTCCGAATTGGATTTCAGGCAAACCGGAAAGAGTACTGGTACATAAGTGGAGATCAGAAGAGCAGGCAATACTTGTGGGTGCAGGAACCATGAGGGCCGACAGGCCGGGACTCAATGTAAGGGAATGGGGAGGCAGTAATCCTTTAAGGATTGTCCTTAGCAATTCCGGCGATTTTCCTGTTTTTGGAGGCAGGGGAGATGACAAAAAACCATTTGTTGTTTTTACACGTAATAGAAACCCGGACATAAAAGGAGCCGAAATAGTTCATCTTGATGATAGCTCGCCGGAATCTCACCAGGTAGCAGGATTCCTCTACAGCAAAGGGATACAGTCATTATTTATAGAAGGAGGGGCATCTGTGCTTAACCATTTTATTTCCAGCGACATGTGGGATGAGGCGAGGGTGTTCACGGGAAACAGTGATTTTCTTGACGGTGTAAGGGCCCCTTTGCTGCCGGATAAACCAGCCCGTACAGAGACTTTCAAAGGAAGTAAGCTGATGATCTATGTCAGCCGGGAAAATAATGCATTATAATAAATATTTGTATTTTTGATTATAGATCTGATCAGAACCTAAAGCTTAACTACTATGAAGAGAAGAGTATTTTTCATTGTAATCTTATTTTCACTGGCAACAGTTTATGTTTCCGCACAGAATGCCCGTAAGTATTACAAAGCGGGTAAAGAGTTCATGGATAACATGAAATATGATGCTGCTGTTGAACAATTTACAAGTGCAATCAACATTGCTCCCAGCGATGCGGATTATTATTTCGCGCGTGCCGGGGCCTATGAAAAGATTAATAAGTATACTGAGGCAAGGGCTGATTATGAAAAGGCACTGGTTTTTGATCCCAAAAATGTAGATCTGTATATAAGTCTCGGATCATTATGTAACATTACAGGAGACTATGACCAGGCTCTTAAGTACCTGAATCATGCATCTGCCATGGACAAGCGGAATTCCAAAATTTACCCCGAGAAAGTAATCACTCTTTACCGCCTTGAGAAATACGACCAGGCTCTCGAGGTATCGGATACTGCAATGATATTTAAGGATACCCCGATGGATTATTACTGGCGGGGTATGGTTTACAGGGCTCTTAATAATGATGCCATGGCAAAAAAGGAATTGGAGAAATCCATTTCGAAGGATAAAAGACTGGCTGAGCCCCGGCTTGAACTTGCCCGCCTGCTTATGGACATAGATCCGAAAGAGGCTATGGATCAGTGCAACGAGGTGCTTAAATATAATGACAGGAATACAGAAGCCTACCTTGTAAGAAGTGATATTTATAAAAAGAACCTCGATTACCCGAGTGCCATCAATGACCTTTCAAAGGATATTATAATAGAACCTTCCAACCCTGATTTTTATTTTGCAAGGGGGAGATGTTACCAGGAATTCAGCCAGCCTGCAAATGCTATTAATGATTTCACAAAAGTTATCTCCCTGCAGCCTGATAACCCTGCCGGATACCTTGCCAGGGCTCAGGCTTATGAGAGCATGATGAATTTTGACAAGGCGATAAGCGACTATAAGAAGATAACGGCACTTTCGGAATTCGATATGAAAGCCCGCAAACTGCTTAAGGAAGCAAAGGACAGACTGTATGAGCTTAACCGGGAAAAAGATCCTCCTGAAATATCGGTAATCAGCCCGTTGCCTTTATCCGATACAATCGAAATTAAGGGGGACAACACATCAATACTTATCTCAGGAAAGTTAAAAGACCAGAGTAAAATAAAACAGATGACCATAAATGATGAGCCTGTTACTATAGCTGAAAAGGGTGGTCAGTATGATTTCCTGACAAATATTAATGTTGATGGGGTGAGCAGTATCACTTTATCAGCAACTGATGATTATGATAACAACCGTTCGGTTACATATATCCTGAAGAGGACCGAGATTAATCCTCCGAGAATAATGATAATTGCACCCTATACATCTGAAGAAGGACAGGTTTTTCTCGATTCTTCAACACCCAATATTGCCATCCAGGGTAAGATAAATGATGAAAGCCACATCAAATCAATAACTATAGGAGATGTAACAGCCAGTTATAACAGGAGTGATCTGAACCCTAATTTTACTGCTATACTCGATGTATCAAATATTAACGGATTTAAAGTTGTGGCGGAGGATATTTATGGCAATAAAAAGGAAAAAGACTTTGTCCTCAACAGGGAAGGTGCCGATATTGCTTCAAATAATCCGATGGGAAAAACATGGGTTGTGTTTATTGAAAACTCCAGTTATGAGACATTTGCCAGCCTCGACGGGCCTATCAAGGATGTGAGTACAATACAGAGAGCCTTGGCTAATTACCAGATACATAACTTCATTCATAAGAAGGACATGACGAAGGAAGAGATGGAAAAATTCTTCAACATAGAGCTTCGGGATCTTGTAAAGAAAAACCAGGTTAAATCTTTACTTGTCTGGTATGCCGGTCATGGCAAGTTCATTAATGATATTGGTTACTGGATTCCTGTCGACGCGAAAAGGGACGATGAATTCACTTACTTCAACATAAATTTACTTAAAGCGGGGTTGCAGGGCTACGGTGATGGCATAGTACATACCCTGGTTGTGTCTGATGCCTGTGAATCCGGCCCTGGTTTTTATACGGCAATGAGATCTTCACTTGAATCTCCAACCTGTGACAATACCCAGGTTGCCGGGGCCAAATCGGCCCAGGTGTTTACATCTGCCAATACGGAACTTGCTGCAGACAACTCGAAGTTTACTGAGACATTTGCCAATACACTTATGAACAACAGGAATGCCTGCATTCCCATCGAGACAATCGTTAAATCGGTTACTGCTGCCGTAGAAACAGATAAGGGACAGAAACCTAAATTTGGTAAGATACAGGGTCTTTCAGATATGAACGGGACATTCTTCTTTATTGCTAAATAAAAAATATGCCGAAATCGGGTTTAAAAAAATATCCTGCTGTTTTCCGGTCGGGAATATTTTTCGTGTTATTGCTGGCGGGAAGTGCTGTTCATGCTCAAACTTATTTCTTCGATAACTATGGAGTTAAGCAGGGTCTGAGTGAGCAGAAGGTATATACTCTTATGCAGGACAGCAGGGATAATATCTGGTTGGGAACAGCAAGCGGGGTTTCGAGGTTTGACGGAAGGTATTTTGAGAATTTTACAGCACGTAACGGTCTGTCGCCCGGCGGTGTGAGATGTATCCTGGAAGATCCGGATGGTTATATCTGGCTTGGTAATATGAGTGGCGGTGGCATCTCAAGGTATAACGGTACGAATTTTGAAAAGGTCGTTTTTGATTCGCTTGAGATAACAGGCGATATAACCAGCATTGTTATCACCGGGGGCAAGATCTGGTTTACCAGCAGCACTGAAGGAGCTATCAGGGCCGATTATCCGGTTAAGGATATTAAGCATATAAAAGCAAAACTGTACCGTGGTAAGGAGGGCCTTAGCGACCAGGTCTTCGGATCACACCTGACAAGGGATTCAATGCTTATATGTATTGCTGATGTAGGGTTAAGGAAATATAATGCTGAGGATGACCGGTTTGAAAATTACCGTATGCCTCATATGACCACTTATTTCAGTTCAACATGTTTACTCGACGACAGCAGGGGCAATATCTGGTTTGGCACGTATAACGGTGGCTTATACAAGTATATAATGGCTGAAAGCAGGATGGATTTTATTGATCTTCCCAAAGCAGGGATTCCAAGTAATTTTGTTTCCTGCCTGATGGAAGACAGTAAAGGTCGCATATGGGCCGGCACATGGGATGGGGGGATAGCCGTTTTCGATAATGACAGTGTAAAAAAATACAACAGTACCAACGGTCTTAAAGCATCAAGGATATATGATATCATTGAGGATGTTGAAGGGAACATACTTATTGCTGACCAGAATAACGGGATGACGATCTTCAAGGGAGAAGCCTTTGTTACATTAAACGGGAAGGAGTTACTGCCGGATCCTAATGTAAATGCTATTTACATGGACAGGACCGGGACTATGTGGTTTGGTACCAACGCCGGAATATCGTGTTTCCGGCCCGGCTCCGGCGGCAGGCCGGTTATATACGATGAACAGAACAATTCAATATATCAGGATATCAGGTTTTTCAGTGAAGACAGGGATGGCAACCTGTGGATAGGGTCCAATGGAGGCGGTGTGATAATGTATAATATGAAAGCATCAAGGTTTGAATCACAGCCTTACATAAATTCAACTCTGCCCAGGGACGGTCAGGTGACAGCACTGGCCACAGATAATGATAATCATTTATGGATCGGTACCCAGGAAGGATTGGATGTGGGTACCATTGGTGAGCAGAATTTCCAGCGATACACGTTGCTCGACAGCCTTACGGTCTTTAATATAACATCTCTCTACTGCGATCCCGAAGGGGATATGTGGATTGGAGCGGAACCAAGAGGGGAGAAACCCGGGCTTATTAAATATTCGGCCGGAGAAAAAAAATTCAGACCTGTCAATGCTCTTACCGGGATCATTCCAAAGACCATGGTAATGGATAGTGAGGGCGTTCTCTGGATAGGTACCAGTGAGGGATTACTTAAGTACAGCAACGATTCGTTGGAAGTAACAATAACGCATAACGACGGACTCCTTTCTGATAATATCAACCTCCTTGCAATAGGTAAGGACAGCAGTCTGTATATTGGTACCAATTTAGGCCTTAACAGGTATTTCCCTGACAAGAACAGGATATTTTCCTATACTAAAAAGAACGGATTTACCGGTATCGAGACAAGGCCAAATTCTGTTTTTGAGGCACCTTCAGGCAAGATATGGTTTGGTACTGCTGACGGAGCCATAAGACTTGATCCTTCGAAAGCTTCAACGGAACGTACGGAACCCAATACCCATATTTTCGATATGCGGGTCAATTATGAGCTAAGGACGATGGTTCCGGGAATGAAACTTAGCTATAACGAGCGCTCGGTTCTTTTCGATTATTACAGCATATGTCTTAATAATCAGGATGTGGTGAGGTATAAGGTAAAGCTGGAGGGGGCAGATGAAGACTGGCGTCCGGTTACAGATCAGACAAGAGCAATCTATTCTGCACTGCCTCCGGGCAAATATACCTTTATGGTTATAGCAAGCAACAGCCAGGGGATATGGAACAGTACCCCGGTCTCCTTTAGTTTTCTTATAAAGCCTCCTTTTTATTTCACCTGGTGGTTCATCCTTATTATGGCTGTAGCAGTTATGATCTTCGTTGTAACCTATATAAACATAAGGGAAAAGAACCTGAAAAAGGAGAAGATAGTGCTGGAACAAAAGGTTAAGGAACGCACTGCCGAGGTGGTTCAGAAAAGCAGGGAAATTGAGGAGAAGAACAGGGATATTACCGCCAGTATACGATATGCAGAACGTATCCAGGATGCCATGCTACCAAGGGAAGACACCTTTGAGGATACCTTCGTACTGTTTATGCCCAAGGACATTGTGAGCGGTGATTTCTACTGGATGTACGGCAACGGCGACTGGCATTTCCTTGCGGCAGCCGATTGTACAGGACATGGGGTCCCCGGTGCCTTTATGTCAATAATTGGCCATAACTCGCTCAATAAAATAGTAAGGGAGTATGGTCTGACGCGTCCTTCGGCAATTCTCGACCAGCTTAATGCGGAAGTAATGAAATCGCTTATGCAAAGGCATGAGAAAGCTGTAAATGACGGTATGGACATAGCACTTATCGCTTTTAACCTTAAGAGTTTTTCAGTTGAATTTGCAGGAGCCTATAATCCCCTGTATGTTGTGAGAAAGGGAGATGTTATTGTCCATAAAGGCGACAGGTTCCCTATTGGTATGAGCACAATGGAGGAAAAGAGGACATTCACAAATCATAAGATAGACATTCAGCATGGAGATATGCTGTATATGTGTTCAGATGGTTATGCAGACCAGTTCGGATCGGCTGACAGTAAAAAGTTCAAGACAGTAAATGTAAAAAAGCTGCTGTCGCAGATCTGGGATCTTCCAGTCAGTGAGCAGAAGGAAGTACTTGAAAAAACCATACTTGACTGGAAAGGAGAAATGGGTCAGACCGACGACATCCTTTTTATCGGGACACGTATTCCCTGAGCTCAGATCCTGGCTATACTGCGGGGATCTGTAAGCCATTCATCTTCGTGCTTCAGGTAACGGATAGCCTCATCAGGAGTGTCGGCAACTTCCCACATGCCTTTGTGTTCGTATCTCAGAAAATGGCCTGTGACCATCTGTCCCAGGAAATCCAGAAACAGATTGTAGAAGCCACCCGTATTCAGTATAACCACAGGTCCCCTGAACAATCCAAGCTGCTTCAGAGTAAGTGCTTCCGTCAGCTCCTCCAGGGTGCCAACTCCTCCCGGCAGGGCCACAATACCGTCGGCAAGGGAAAACATTGTTTTCTTCCTTTCTCCCATATCGGAGGTAATTATCATTTTCTTCACATGCGGGTGGTCCCAGCCTTCATCCTTCATAAAAGAAGGAATTACTCCTGTAATCGTACCTCCGTTTTCAAGAACTGAATCAGCCAGTTTGCCCATCAGTCCTATACCCCCTCCGCCATAAACAACCTCAATATTTTCACTGGCAAGTCGGCTTCCCAGTGAGGAAGCGGAAAGGGCATATTCACTGTTGACCAGGCTGCTGGAAGATGCAAAAACACAAACTCTCATCGGGATCATTAAAAAAAGGCCGTACAGCGCAAACTGCAGGCCGTATAAAACATCATTATTATCAGAGAAGAGGGGTGAGCTTATTAATAAAGTTAACCTTCGGTACCGCACCTACCTGTTTGTCAGCTATCTTGCCATCTTTGAAAAAGAGTACTGTAGGGATATTCCTGATGCCATATTTGGCAGCTACACCCGGATTACTGTCAACATCACATTTTGTGACAAGAACTTTATCCGTATATTCATTCGCGATCTCTTCCACTATTGGAGCGATCATTCTGCATGGTCCGCACCATTCAGCCCAAAAATCAACTATAACCGGTTTGTCTGATTTTACCACCAGGTCTTCAAAATTGCCGTCATTTACCTCTAATGCCATAATAAATTATATTTTGTATATGTTATCTGTTTTTTCAGCTGCAAAGATAGCTAATTAACTTTATATTCCAGCCAGGGATGATCTTCAAGATAGTCTACAAAATCGTTATTGAGTCTTATCCTGAACGACCTTGAGAACATGGGTAATGATATCTTATCTTCAGTGTCGAGAAAAAGGAACCTGAGTTCGGTCTCCCCCTTATTTTTATTTACGAGATCCTTAAGGTCGTTGATAAGCTCTGTACTCAGATTCTCTGGCTCAACTTTGATAGTTACCGTTTTTATTAGTTCGTCCTTAACACTTGAAAGCAGGTTAATGGTTTTGATCCTGAACTCAATTTCATCTTCCTTGTACCTTCTTTTTTGTACCCTTCCTTTTATAAGAAGATAATAGCCTGTAAAAAGAAACTTACTGTTTTCAACGAAGTCCTTGTCGAACAGCATAAATCTGAAGGTGTCGGTATAATCCTGAAGTGTAAAGATACCATAGGGTTTGCCATTTTTACTAATCCCGTTCCTGGTATCTGTTACCATTCCGGCTACTGTAACATCGCTGTCGAGATATTCCCTGAGGTTTTGCAGGTCGGCCAGTGTTGCCGTGGCAAAATTATTGATCTCGAGCTTGAAATCATCAAGAGGGTGTGAAGAGAGATATATACCGATAACCTCTTTTTCCCTGTTCAGTTTTTCCAGTTTTGGCCAGTCGGGACATTTGGTCGGCTCGGGTCTTATCATCTCAAAGCCGCCTGTTTCGCCGAACAGCGATTGTTGTGTACTGTTTTTAACAGACTTGGCATTATTGCCATATTTAATCAGGCTTTCAATGAAACTTACTCCTTTGGTATCAAGAGCAAAGTACTGTGCCCTTGACAGATCGGAGAAACAATCGAAGGCACCTGCAACAGCCATTGCCTCGAGGTTCTTTTTATTAAGAGCATTCAGGTTCACCCTTTCCACAAGGTCATAGATATCAGAGAAGGGGCCGTTATTTTCTCTTTCTTCTATCAACTGGAGCACAGCACTTTCCCCTACTCCTTTGATAGCTCCAAGGCCGAATCTGACATTACCGTCCTTATTAACTGTAAATTTCACAAAACTTTCATTAACATCCGGGCCCAGCACCTCCATACCCATCCTGCGGGTTTCATCCATGAAGGTAGTTATCTTCTTTATATCATTGATATTCCTGCTCAGGACAGCTGCCATATATTCAGCCGGGTAATTAGCCTTCAGATAACCGGTCTGGAAGGCAACCAGGGCATAACAAGTCGAATGAGATTTGTTGAAGGCATACTGTGCAAAGGCCTCCCAGTCGGACCATATTTTATTGACTGTTTTTTCATCGTGACCATTCTTGCTGCAGCCTTCAAGGAATTTGACTTTCATCGCATCCATGATCGACCGTTTCTTTTTTCCCATGGCTTTCCTGAGAGAATCGGCTTCACCTTTTGAAAAACCTGCCAGTTCCTGTGAAAGAAGCATTACCTGTTCCTGGTATACAGTTATACCGTAAGTGTCGTTAAGGTATTTCTCCATAACGGGAAGAGGATAGTCTATTTCTTCCAATCCGTGTTTTCTGCGGATGAACTTGGGAATGTATTCCATGGGTCCGGGCCTGTAAAGGGCATTCATTGCAATCAGGTCCTCCAGCCTGTTGGGTTCCAGTTCACGAAGGTATCTTTTCATTCCTGAGGATTCAAACTGGAATATTCCTGTTGTTTCCCCGTTGGTGAAAAGTTCAAAAGTCTTATTATCATCGAGAGGAAGATTATCGATGTCTATTTCGATACCCCTCGATTTTTTAATGTTATCTACTGCATCCTTAATTATTGAGAGAGTCTTTAGACCCAGGAAATCCATTTTGAGCAGACCCACCGACTCAACATGGCTCCCATCATACTGTGTGGCGTAGAGATCAGTATCCTTGGCAGTACACAGGGGAATATAGTTATCGAGAGAATCCTTTCCTATAATGATGCCACAGGCATGAACACCTGTCTGCCTAACCGATCCTTCAAGTACTTCTGCATATTTTAATGTCTGGGCTATCAGCTTATTTGATGATTCCTTTTCCTTAGCCAGCTCAGGTACTTCAGAATAAGCAGCCGAGAGTGATATGCCGGGCCGCTCAGGCACCATCTTGGCAAGGCGGTCGGCATCGGGGAGCGGCAGTTTCTGGACGCGTGCAACATCGCGGATGGCCATCTTGGCGGCCATGGAGCCGAAGGTAATAATATGGGCAACCTTGTCGTGGCCGTATTTATTCACCACATATTTAAGAACAGATTCCCTGCCGTCTTCATCGAAGTCTATATCAATATCAGGCATTGAGATGCGGTCGAGGTTCAGGAACCTTTCAAAGAGGAGTCCGTATTTTATCGGATCTATGTCTGTTATCCTTAGACAATAGGCAACGGCGGAGCCTGCTGCCGAACCTCGTCCGGGACCAACGGAGACACCCATTTCCCGGGCTGCATGAAGAAAATCCTGTACTATAAGGAAGTAGCCGGGGAATCCCATCCTGGCTATCATGGCCAGTTCAAAGTCAAGTCTTTCAGTCTGTTCCCGTGTCAGTGTTCCCCACCTTTTTTTTGCACCTTCATAGGTAAGGTGCCTGAGGTACTCGTCCTTATCGGTATATCCTTCCGGCAGATCAAATTCAGGCATAATGGGGTCGCGGTCGAGGTCATAAGTCTCAACCTTTGCAACAAGTCCTTCAACATTGTCAACAGCTTCAGGAATATCACTGAAGATGGCCCTCATCTCTTCCTCCGACTTCAGGTACTCCTGCTTGGTGTATCTGAGCCTGTCGGGGTCGTCAATATCTTTGGCAGTATTAATACAGATAAGCCTGTCGTGAGCTTCAGCATCCTCTGAATTGATAAAATGGACGTCGTTTGTAGCTATTATCTTTACATTATATTTAGCAGATAATGCCTTAAAAGCCTCAATTACTTTTTGTTGCAGCGGAAAGACAGTTCTGTCTGATTCCGGGTCATATGTTTCGTGCCGCTGAATCTCGAGATAAAAATCATCCCCGAAAATTTCAATGTATTTTTTAAGGACTTCTTCAGCACCTTCCATTGAACCTTTGAGTATCTGATCCTGTATCTCACCGGCGAGGCATGCCGACGAGGCTATAATACCTTCGCTATATTGTGCCAGTAATTCCTTATCTACCCTGGGTTTATAATAAAAGCCTTTAATCCATGCCGTTGATATTAGTTTTGTCAGATTCTGATATCCGGTAAGGTTTTTTGCAAGTAGGATCAGGTGGTCTCCCGAGCGGTCTTCCTTGCCGCTTGTATCACTTATTGATCTCCTGGCAACATAAATCTCACATCCGATTATCGGTTTAAGCCCCTTCTTCATGGCGGCATTATGAAACTCTTTGACACCGAACATGTTCCCATGATCGGTAATTGCCAGGGCTTTCATTCCCAGTGTCAGGGCTCTGTCCATCAACAGGCTGATATTCGAGGCTCCGTCGAGAATTGAATACTGGGTATGGACATGGAGATGTGAGAATCCGGACATTTTGAGAATGAATTTATCAGTATAAACAGGAAACAAAAATACGCAAAATTGAATTATGATCGGGAGAGTGTGGAAAACTGTGCAAAAAAATTCTGTCAGATGAAAACTGACATCTGTTAAGTGAAGTCTTCCTTTTGTTGAACGGACAGAAAATAATACAATGTATTGGTTTATTTTGTTAAGGTGACTAGATCACAGTTATTTAAGACAGTAAAAAGGAATTAAATGTTCCTCAGTATTTTTTATTAATCTAACCTAAATGTTATGAGAAAACTTCTCTTGTTAATTTTTGTTTTTTGCGGGTTATCGTTTTCTGCGATGGCTCAGCAGAAGATAGTAACCGGTACTGTCACCGGGGCTGAGGATGGTCAGCCCGTGATAGGGTGTACAGTACAGATAAAAGGAACTACCATCGGGGCCAGCACTGATGTGAATGGTAAATACAGCGTGGCAGTTCCTCAGAATGCTACAACTCTTGTTTTTTCGTATATCGGCATGAAGAAACAGGAGGTAGAGATCGGTTCACGGTCGGTTGTCAACGTAAGTCTTGAGCCTGATATTAAGGGCCTTGACGAGGTTGTCGTTACTGCACTGGGTATATCGAGGGAGAAAAAAGCCCTTGGTTATGCTGTGCAGGATGTGAAGAGTGATGTTATTGAAAGGGCCGGTAACACCGACCTTGCAGGAGCAATGCAGGGTAAGATAGCAGGTATCGATATTAAACCTTCCAGTGGTATGCCCGGGGCATCATCGCAGATGGTGATTCGTGGAGCCAGGTCGTTTACAGGGAATAATACTCCTCTTTATGTTGTTGATGGTATGCCTATTGCTTCAACATCCGATATACAATCGGGTGCCGGTGGTAATTTCTCACTTGTCGGTGATGGTGTTACAGGAGCTGATATCTCAAACCGTGCCGTCGACATCAACCCTTCCGACATCGAGAGTATTGATGTCCTTAAGGGACAGGCAGCTGCAGCTCTTTATGGTATACGTGCTTCAAATGGTGTCGTGATAATCACCACAAAAAGCGGTAAAGGCAATGCAATTGGTAAGCCTGTGATCTCATTATCACATGTGAGCAGCTTTTCCAGGGTATCGAGAGATCCTGATTACCAGTCAACCTATGCCCAGGGTATTTACGGGACTTATGTTCCCAATTCATCCATGTCGTGGGGCCCCAGGATCTCAGATCTTCCGGATGACCCTACATACGGGGGCAATAACAACGGACATCCCGGTATGTTCTATGTTCCGCAGCTGGATGCTGCACAGCTCGATCCATGGGTGACACCCCAGGCTTTTAACAGTTGGACAAGCTATTTCAAAACCGGTTATTCAATGACCAATAATATAGATGTCAGCCAGGCTGTTGAAAAAGGCAATTTTGCCCTTGGTCTGACAGAAACTTCGCAAAGCGGTATTGCTGATCCTACAGGAATGGAAAGGTGGAATGCAAAAGCTTCTGCTGAACGCAGCTTTGGCGACAATTTCAGCGTTGGATTCAGTTCAAATTTTTCAAAAACGAGTATTGATAAACTGTCTTCGGGTAATGATGCTTCACTGGCGGGTGTTCTGGCAGCTCCGGCAAGTTACAACCTGTCGGGTTATCCATATGCGGTACCTGGTTCTCCCTATACACAGATCTATTACAGGGGTGTGAATCCGTTTGATAATCCGCTGTGGGCAGCAAAGCATAATGTATTTAATGAAAAAACTGACCGGTTCTTTGGCAACGGATACATTAATTATAAAGCCGCTCTTAACGACAAGATGAAGCTCAGGGTGCGTTACCAGCTTGGTATTGATACATATACGACACATTTCCAGGATATATTCGAATATGGTCATGCTGCCAACACAGGTTATATGGATAATTATGGTATAACTAATTCAACTGTTAACTCACTTCTAACGGCAAATTACGACTGGACAATAAGCAACAATCTCACTTTTAACGCCATGGTGGGTAACGAGTTTAACCAGGGTAACCTGAAAACATACTCGGAGCATGGAGAGGATTTCAACTTTGGTGGCTGGGCTCATATAAGCAATTCAAATATTGTAACGGCTAATGAATCACAAAGTCGCGACAGGACAGTAGGATTTTTCTACAATATGTCATTGTCATATAAATCAATATTGTTCCTTAACACAACAGGAAGGAACGACGTTGTATCGACAATGCCGACAAACAACAGGACCTTCTTCTATCCGTCCGTATCATTGAGCTTCGTTCCATCAGAACTTGATTTTGTTAAAAATCAGGAATGGATTTCATTTATTAAGCTCAGGGGATCTTATGCTGAAGTTGGCCAGGCCGGACAGTATTACAAGAACTATTATACTACTCCTACTTATTCAGGAAGCTGGTGGTCGGGATCCCCGATACTGTACCCGATAGGTGGTGTTAACTCGTATATACCTAATAATATACAGTTCGACCCGAAACTTAAGCCACAGAATACCAAGTCGTATGAATTCGGGGCAGACATGAAATTCCTGAATAACCGTGTGGGTATTGACTATACTTTCTCGCGTCAGAATGTAGTGGACCAGATTTTCACAGTTCCTCTTGCAGGATCGACTGGTGCAGCATACCTGCTGATGAATGGAGGTAAGGTTCATACTGTCAGCAACGAGGTTGTATTATACCTGACACCGGTAAGGAGCACTAATTTCCAGTGGGACTTCAACTTCAACTTCTCCAAGATAGATAATATGGTCGATGAGCTGGCTCCCGGAGTTGAGAGCATCTTCCTGGGTGGATTTGATATTCCACAGGTACGTGCGGGTATAGGTTCTACTTTCCCTGTTATATACGGTACTTCATATGTACGCGATGACAAGAACAATATAGTTGTGGTTGACAGTCCAGGCGCATGGAACCATGGTATGCCGGCAATAGGCGATCCGAAAGTTATTGGTTCGGTATCTCCCGATTTTATCCTTGGCGGAGGAACAACACTTACCTATAAGAGTCTGTCGCTCAGCGCTCTTCTTGAATGGAAGAGTGGAGGGAAGATGTATTCCGGCAGTAACGGATTGCTCGATAACTATGGAATGTCAGCAAGAACTAAAGACAGGGAGTCTACATTTATTTTTGATGGCGTGAAACCCGATGGTACTCCTAATGATATAGTAAGGGGAGGAGCAACCGACCCGAGAGCCTTACAGGATCTTTATACAAATGTGTTGATCAATATAGATGAATATTTCATCCACGATAATTCATTTGTCAAACTTCGTGAGGTTTCTTTAAGGTATAAACCTGCTAAAAAACTATTCGGGAAGGTAGATCTCAGTGCTTCACTCTTTGCCCGTAATATTCTGATTTGGACGGCACTGCCCAATTTTGATCCCGAATCAAGCCAGGGTAACACCAATATGGGAGGAGCATTTGAAAGATTTTCAATGCCTCAGACAACCAATTACGGTTTTAGTATCGATCTTACTTTTTAAATTATGATATCATGAGAAAAATAATCTATATATTCCTTACATCCTTCCTTGTTTTCACGATGTGGTCGTGCTCCGAAAAGGTGATGGATGAAATAAACAGGGACGTGAATGATCCGACGGAAATGGATTCCAAGCTTATCATCACAGATGTTATGACAAGTACTGCATTTTCCGTGTTAGGCACCGATTTCACCTTTTATGCCTCAATATATATCGAGCATAATGTTGGTATATGGAACCAGTTCTACAATGCTGAAATAAGAGCAGGTGAACCTACAAAATCAACTACCTATAACAATTCCTGGGATGCTACTTACCAGACACTGTATAACCTTAAGGTTATTATTGATAAGTGTTCCGAAGGAGGCACAGAAGCCGGTAATTACCATACACTTGGTATAGCAGAAGTACTAACTGCCTATAACCTGGCTACCCTGACAGATATGATGGGAGATGTTCCATGGAGTGAAGCGCTTAAGCCGGGAGAGATATTCACCCCCAAGCTTGACACCCAGGAAGAGATCTATACACAGATATTTACTTATCTCGATGATGCGATTGCCAACCTGGATATGGAATCAACATATCCGTCGCTTGGTAACCAGGATCTCATATATGGCGGTGATGCTGCAAAGTGGAAAAAACTGGCATATGGTCTAAAGGCCAGGTATACAATGCGCCTGTCGTACAGGACACCTGCATACAGTGATGTTATAGCTTTTGCAGATCAGTCTTTCTCCGATGCATCTGAACAGGCACAGTACAACTACAACGGCAGTACGACTTCGAGTCCTTTCTACAATCTTTTCCTCGACAGGAATTATTATGGAGCAAGCCAGAGTCTGCATGACAAACTTACAGCCAGGAGTGATCCAAGGGACAATGTCTTCTTCAGACCTTATCCGGGCACTGAAAGCAATGGATTGGTTTTTGCTCCAAATGGAACTACCAACCAGATACAGGGATTGTATTCCGTATCGGCAATCAGTACGAGCACGGCTCCGACATACCTGCAGAGCTACCATGAGATTGAATTTCTTAAGGCTGAAGCTTATGTAAGGATGAACAACCTGGCATTGGCTGATTCATCTCTCAGGAAAGCTGTCACAGCTGCATTCCAGAAGGTGAATATCGGGCTGACAGCCCAGGATGCAAAGGACTACTTCGTTAATCATGTAAGACCACTGTTTAACTTAAATCCCCTGTCGGAGGTTATGAACCAGAAATACCTGGCTTTCTATGAGGAAGAAGCAGTTGAGGCATATAATGATTACAGGCGGTTAGCAGCTATGGGCGATAATGTGATCACACTTGCCAATCCGCTGAATACAACCCAGTTCCCGCAGCGCTATACTTACGGTTCAGATGATGTAACCACCAATAATAATGTTAGGACTGCCTATGGCGACGGTAATTATGTTTATACCGAGAAAGTATGGTGGGCAGGGGGAACACGGTAGAATGATTCCACCAGTTAAGTCAAACTAAACAATTTAAAAGATGAAAAAATCAAGTTCAATAATATTAATCTTCACACTGATAATATTGTTATTCGGCTGCGAAGAGCAAAAGGATCCCGCAGGATTAAGAGGGGTGGCAGTCATCCCTGTAGTTACCGATATCAATCCTGCCCTGTTCGATTCAAAGGATCTTGAGAATTCCTATATACAATTTACAGTTACACTTCCGGAAGGGACACAGGCCGATGAAGTAATTATCCAGGGATCTTTTAACGGTAATATGGAAAGGGTGGCAATAGACCAGGTATCATCATTCCCTGCAACAGTCAGGATATCATCTGCCGATGCTGCCCAGATGCTGGGATTATCACTGGCTGATATAAAGAACGGAGATGTGTTCATGTTTGAAATAGTAACAGTGAACAATGGATTAACAACACGTTCAAATGATGTTATTAATGTTCCCGTAGCATGTGCTTACTCATCAGCTTTGGCAACAGGAAGTTATCATGCTGTTTCTGACTGGCCTTCGGAGAATGATGTAACAATCACAGTGGATCCTGCCGATCAGTATACAGTCTATGTAAGTGGCCTTGCAGCTATTGACGACATTACCGAGGATAACGGGCCTTTTGTACTGCATATCAACCCGGTGAATTATGCCGTAACAGCTGAGACAAAAACACTTGCCTCCGATTATTGGGGATATGGTGCAGTAACCTATTCAGGCGACGGGGTTTTCAGTTCCTGCGATGGAGCTTATACCCTTAACATAGATATTTCGATAGGTGAATACGGAAGTCAGGGTGTGTACACATTTAACCTGACAAGAAACAATTAAAGTTTCATAAGTCATTTTATATAAGGGGCTGTTTCACAAGGAAGTTTCCTTTGAAACAGCCTCCTTTTTTCTGAGATATTTAAAATTACCCTGTGTAAATGATTTTCATAATACTTTTTGCCTGAACAACCGATTATTACATATATTCATTTGTTCAATACAATATTTACTTCTATCTTTGCAGCCACAATTTTTAAAACAGGTTTAATAATAAGCGTAGAAATTAATGGCAGTTAGAATCAGATTAGCTAGAAAAGGCCGCAAAAAACTGGCCTACTACCACATAGTGGTTGCAGATAGCAGATCGCCACGGGATGGCAGATTTATTGAAATGATCGGAAATTACAATCCGATCACTAACCCTGCCACAATCGCACTGGATTTCGATATCGTCTAGGGTTGGCTGCAAAATGGCGCAATACCTACAGATACTTGTAGAGCTATCCTGTCTTATAAAGGTTTTCTTATCAAAAAGCATCTCCTTGAAGGAGTGAAAAAAGGTGCATTTGATGAGGCTGAAGCAAACAGAAGGTTTGAAGCCTGGATGAAGGAGCATGATGCCAAGATTGAATCCAAAAAATCGGGGCTTGAAAAATCTCATAATGATGAGATGGAGAGAAGGCTTGCTGCTGAGAAAGGCATCAATGAAGAAAGAGCAGCACGTATTGCCAAACGGAATGCAGAGCTGGCTGCACAGGCTGCAGCAGAAACAGCAGAACCGGCAGCAGAGGAAGCAGCAGCAACAGAAGAACCGGTTGCTGAAGCAGCCGTGGAAGAGACTGCAGCAGATGAAGCAGCTGTTGAAACAACTGAAACCGCTGGTGATGAACAGGCTCCTGTAGCTGAAGATACAGCTGCTGAAGAAACATCCGAAGAAAAACCCCAGGAATGATCCTGCTGTCGTAAGGATCACGGATCCGATGGCTTACCGGAAAAACATATTACTGGGAAGAATTCTTAAAGTGAGCGGCTATAAGGGTGCCGTTTCTGTAAAACTGGAAAAATCTTTTACTGAAAATATACCCGAAATGGAATCGGTCTTTCTTGAAATTGAAGGGAGACCGGTTCCTTTTTTTATCTCCGGTTATGAATATGGAGGCGGGGACATCTTAAAACTCACATTTGAAGATTATGAATCGGCAGGTAAAATTGCTGAATTTGCCGGATGCGATATTTACCTTACCGGGGAAACCCCTATAGCCGGTGATGCTGAGGACCCAGAAGACCTGGAGGGTTTTAAAATCCTCGATTCCGGTGGAAAAATAATTGGAACAGTAGTTAAGGTATTATACAATTCGGGACAGTGGCTATTATATGTCTTGTCGCCGGCCAATAAAGAAATACTGGTCCCCTTTCATGAGGACCTGATCGTAAAAGCTGATAAAAATAATATGCATTTAATACTTGATTTACCTGAAGGACTGACAGAAATTAACTGAATTTTTCTCTTAAGATGCAGCCTTTTTATAAAACAAAGGTCTTTTGGGTGTAAATCAACAATAAAACTAAATAGCATTATTATTGAATCCACATTATTTAATATTAGCAAACAGGAAAGGTAATGTTATATGATTGTGGTTTCACTGCCTGGCAGCAGCCAGGACGGAAACATTCATAAATTAAATTATTTAAACATGAAAAAGGCTGTATTATTATCACTGGTTTTAGTATTGCTCGCAGGCATGTCCTGCTTTGCTTCCAGCTCATCTGAAGACAGGGAAACGAGAGATCTGAACGGGTTTTCGAAAGTTAATTTCGGGATATCCGGTAACCTTTATATCAACATTGGTTCTGAGTTCAAGGTTGTCCTTGAAGGTGATGCATCAGACCTGAGGGAGGTAATTACTGAGGTCAGGGGAGGGAAACTCATTATCAAACGCGATAACTGGCGTTTCAGGATGAATGAAAAAGTAACTGTTTATATCACAATGCCGGAACTTGACGGACTGGGTGTATCCGGATCCGGAAAGGCAGAAGTAAGAGATGCCCTGAAGGGGAGTGATCTCAACCTGGGTGTAAGTGGCAGCGGTAAGATCCTTACAGGTAATATTGAAATTGACCGGCTCGACTGTGGTATTTCCGGATCAGGAAATATTGAGCTGGGAGGTAACGGACATGTATCGAGAGCTGATATATCAATCAGCGGATCAGGTAATTTCAGTGATGATGTTGTTGAGATAGGAGATGCAGATATTTCTATATCCGGCAGCGGAAACTGCACATGTAATGTAAGCGGCTCATTAAAAGCAGGAGTCTCCGGGAGCGGAAACATAACATACTCAGGAAATCCCAGGATAGATGCCCATGTTTCCGGATCCGGAAAGGTAAGGTCAAGGTAGCTTATTCCCTGATTATCCTGATAATACCACCATTGTCAATTTTGATGACCGGTGAGGCACGATGTTTTTGCCGGTCATCCTGGCGATATTTAACCACATAACCAACCTTTTCAATCAGGTTGTTGTCTATCTCATCAAAAAAAGAGGGAGAGGGCCTGCCACTGAAATTGGCGGAAGTCGATACAATCGGCTTCCTGAATCGTCTTATTAGTTCACTGCAGAATTCATCATGACAGATTCTGATGCCGACAGATCCATCTTCACTGCAAACGCCTGGTGCAAGGTTTTTCCCCCCGGGATATATAACCGTAAGAGGTGAGTCGGAAACAGAAACCAGTTCCCATGCAACCTCAGGTACTTCCTTTACATATCTTTCGAGCATATTCTCACTGTCGACGAGTATCAGAAGACTCCTGGTTGTTTCCCTCGATTTTATTCTGAAAATTTCTTCTACAGCAACATTATTTGTAGCATCGCATCCCAGTCCCCAGATGGTATCTGTCGGATACAGGATTATCCCGCCTTCCTTCAATACTGTGAGGGCGGCTTTGATATCAGATTCGTAAGGCATTTGATTTTCAGTTTTTCGAGCCCGGATTCTTTAACAGCTCCCTGAGAAGTTTATACTTCTTGAAGGCTGATTTTGCATAAAGGCTGCATATCCGGTAACCATCGCGGCCGTCTAAGATACCGCCTTTGACTATATACGATCTCAGGAATCCCCATATACTATGTATGTATGGCGTCAGGAAGCTGGCTTTTCTTCCGGCTTTGAGGAATTCCTCAGCTCCTATCCTTGCATATTTATCCATCTTGGCAATATGATCCTTCCTCGATGTAAAGGGCCAGTGCAACAGATCTCCTTCCAGCCTGCCGATTGTGGCTCCGTTCGAAAATATGAACTTTTCGTGCACATTAAGGTCGCCCCATTTACCAAGGTCGGCATGGAATAATCTAAGTTGCCTGTCGGGATACCACTCAGAAAATCTTATTTTTTTGCCACAGAAATAATTACGCCTGTTAAAAAGGTATCCGTCATATTCCCAGTTGTCCTTTATTGCAAGTATCGAGCTGCGCAATTTATCGCTCAAAGCTTCATCAGCATCGAGCGAAAGTATATTTTTATATTTGGCGAATGTGAGTGCATAGTTTTTCTGATCGCGGAAACCTTCAAAAGGATGCTTTATGAATCTCACATCGTATTTTTTACAAATCTCCTCAGTGCGGTCTGTGGAATACGAATCAACCACAACTATTTCATCTGCAATACCTTCGAGAGAAGATAAACATTTGTCAAGAAATTGTTCTTCATTATAGGTTATAATTACTGCAGATATTTTCGGCATATATCGAATAAATTAGGATTGCATTCAAATTTAATATAAAAAAGACATTCTGTAATTTGCACACTTACAATTTAACGAAATTTTTAACTTTATTTTTCAGCCTTCATACCGAATAGCCCGTTACACAGATGTATCAAATATCATACCGCAATATCATATTCTCTTAAAGCATCATTAAGCGATGTTTTTTTATCTGTGGTCTCTTTTCTTTTTCCTATTATCAGTGCACATGGCACATTGTAATCGCCTGCAGGGAATTTCTTTGTATATGAGCCCGGTATAACTACTGAGCGGGGTGGAACATAGCCTTTGTATTCCACTGCTTCTTCACTGCTGACATCAATAATTTTGGTACTGTTTGTGATTACAACATTGGCCCCCAGCACTGCTTCTTTTCCAATATGTGCTCCTTCGACTATTATACACCTGGAGCCTATAAAGCAGTTGTCTTCAATTATTACCGGGGCAGCCTGGACAGGCTCGAGTACTCCGCCTATACCTACCCCGCCACTAAGGTGAACATTTTTACCAACCTGGGCACATGATCCCACAGTGGCCCATGTATCAACCATTGTACCTTCATCGACCCTTGCGCCAATATTCACATATGAAGGCATCATTATCACTCCTCTGGCCAGGAAGGCACCATAGCGTGCTACAGCATGTGGTACAACCCTTACTCCCAGCGACATATAATCTTTCTTGAGGGGTATCTTATCATGAAATTCAAGTGGTCCCATTTCAATTGTTTCCATTTTACGTATGGGAAAATAAAGAATGACGGCCTTTTTTACCCACTGGTTGACTTTCCAGCCATCTCCTGCGGGTTCGGCTACTCTTATCAGGCCTTTGTCAAGCAAACCTACCGTGTTGTTTATAGCCGATTGTACCTGAGGATTACTCAACAATGTCCTGTCTTCCCATGCTTTGTCAATCAGATCTGTATCAATATCACTCATAGAAACGGATTTTCGGCAAATGTAATATAAAAGCATTAATTACAGTCATGTAAGTGGTTTAAATCGACTGGAAACCGCTTTCTGTCATTAATAACATATTAATATAAAGTTAATTGCCTGCTTCACCCTGAAAAGTACCCGGCTGGTGATCTAATTATAGCTTTTTACCTTTTATTCCTGCAAAAAGAAGTGTAAATTTGATGTAATAACAGGTTATTGTTCTTTTCCATAGTCATTTTACGGAGGAATCCAGTGTCCCATCAAATATATTTTCTGTCATGAGTAAGTACGTATATTTAACAAGCAACCCTGAAGCCCTGGTGGCTTCGATGCTTCCTCCGGAAGGATTCGGACTCTACCTGTCGACCGGGACAAAGAAGAGAAATAAAAGTCAGACAATCTTCTTTGAGGTTGACCTTGGGAAAATAGAAAAGCTGATAGATATAAACAGCCTCAACTCACGTTGTGTGGCTAAGCCGGATGGCAGTCCCAAGAGTTCAGGTTATCTGTCGGTATATAAAGCTTTGGAGACTATTCCACTTGATGCCTTAAAAAACCTGTATCTTACTACTGATCATGGTGTTGTTCTTGAGTTGAAACAGGCGCCGTATGATAAAGGTAAGGAGCCTGTCAGCGATCTGCATCTTTACCAGGAGCTTTGCCCTGTCAGTCCCATGGTAGCCAGCAGCCTGGCACCATCTTTATTTCTGAAAAAGCTTACAGATGGTTCTACCCCCATCGTGCTGCCCAAATTGTTTTTTGTCGAACTGAAGCTTGATGAACTTGCCACAAAACCTCTTGAAGGCTCGGCCGAACACCTTCCATATCCAAATATAGGGCATTTAAGAGATTGTCTTGAGATAATAAGGGGGGAATATGAGAAACATATGAAAACAGTGAACCGTATCTTTGCGGGCGAATTGCTATACAGGACGATTGAGAGCGGTTTTTATGTCGGGGAAAATGAAAATCTACTTTTTTACCCCTATCCGAAGATGTCGGAACTTGAAAAAATCAACTATAATTTCTTCAGGGGAATCTGAAATTTGTTCATATTTCACATGTGGGTAAGTGTGAGAAGGTCCTCTTCTTATGAGGGGATGCTATTGTTATATTGCTTAGAATCAATTTAAACTACGGACAAAATTAATATTGTTTTTTTTTCATTTGAATTATTAAAAATCTCATATAGTTTTGTACCGGTGAATTTTTGTTCATATCTAAACCTTAATTTTTTAATTTAAAAACAAATAAAATGATTAGTAGTATTTTTTGGATTGTGCCTGTTTCAGCGCTTCTAGCCCTGTTATTTGCCTGGATCTTCTATACACAGATGAAGTCTCAGGAGGAAGGAACCGACAGGATGAGGGAGATTGCTGAATACGTCAGGGAAGGAGCCATGGCTTACCTGAAGCGTCAGTATAGCGTTGTGACCAAAGTGTTTTTGATCCTTGTTGTACTTCTGGGGATACTGGCATATATGGGCGTGCAGAACCCGTTTGTCCCGGTTGCATTTCTTACCGGTGGGTTCTTTTCCGGCCTTTGCGGTTTTCTTGGAATGAAGACAGCCACATTTGCTTCCAACAGGACAGCATGGGCAGCATCAAAATCACTTAACAAAGGACTTCAGGTCGCTTTGCGAAGTGGTGCCGTTATGGGCCTTGTTGTTGTTGGTTTCGGTCTTCTCGACGTAGCCCTTTGGTTTATTATTCTCAACAAACTTGTCTTTACTCCGGAGCATATGGACACAGGCCTCAGATTTCTGGGTCTGACATTTGTTCATCCGGGTACTACTGATCAGCAGAAGCTTATAGAAATAACAGCTGTTATGCTTACCTTCGGTATGGGTGCTTCGACACAGGCTCTCTTTGCCCGTGTTGGTGGAGGTATCTTTACCAAGGCTGCTGATGTCGGAGCCGACCTGGTTGGTAAAGTTGAAGCAGGTATTCCTGAGGATGATCCCCGTAACCCGGCTACTATAGCAGATAACGTTGGTGATAATGTTGGTGACGTTGCAGGTATGGGTGCCGACCTTTATGAATCGTATGCCGGTTCAATCCTGGCAACAGCGGCCCTGGGTGCTGCATTACCTTCAGTTGCCGGTGCCGTTGATCTGCAGATGAAAGCAGTCATCGCTCCGATGATAGTATCTGCAATAGGTATTTTGCTTTCAATAGCAGGGGTTTATCTTGTGCGAACAAAAGAAACAGCAACTCCAAAGAATCTTCTTAATGCATTATTGCTTGGAACAGGCGGAAGCTCAGCTCTGATACTTGTTGCACTGGCAATTATGGCATCAACAGGGTGGATTACCTGGGGTGTTTTCGGTTCAGTTGTTGCCGGTCTTCTTGCAGGTGTAATTATCGGACAGTCGACAGAATACTTCACATCAGATGGTTATAATCCTACAAAAGGGATAGCTAAACAGGCGCAGCAGGGTCCGGCTACCGTGATCATCGAAGGTATGGCTGTCGGAATGTTTTCGACCTGGGTCCCCGTTGTCACTATCGTTGCAGGTATTGTTGCGGCGTTTGGTTTCGCAGGAGGTTTCAAAGACTTCGCTGATGGTGTTTACGGGATCGGTTTTGCTGCAGTAGGTATGCTCTCAACTCTTGGCATAACACTGGCTACCGATGCTTTTGGTCCTATTGCCGACAATGCCGGTGGTAATGCTGAGATGGCTGAGCTGCCTCCTGAAGTCAGGGACAGGACAGATGCTCTTGACGGACTGGGAAACACTACTGCTGCTACCGGTAAAGGATTTGCAATCGGTTCAGCTGCCCTTACAGCTCTTGCTCTCATGGCTGCTTATATGGAAGAGGTCAAGCTTTGGCTCGGCCGACTGGCTGATAAAGCTCCCGGCGGATTCAAGCAGATCGGCGATACACTCTTCTATCATACTACTGTCCCAACGGTTCACAGTGGTCAGACAGCGGTTGACCTTTCAACAGCTACTATTAAGGATTTTGTAAGTGCTTACGATTTGTCACTCTTTAACCCAATACTTCTGGGTGGTATATTCATTGGTGCAATGATGGCATTTGTCTTCAGTGCTATGAGTATGAAAGCTGTAGGCAGGGCTGCCGGAAGCATGGTTGATGAAGTAAGACGCCAGTTCAGGGAGATACCGGGTATCATGGATGGTACAGGAAAACCGGAATATGCTAAGTGCGTTGCTATATCTACAGCCGGAGCTCAGAAGGAGATGATGGTTCCTTCACTTATGGCTATTGCTGTTCCTTTCCTGGTAGGTTTACTTTTCGGTGTTCCCGGTATTGTAGGACTTCTAGCCGGTGGAATGACTGCTGGGTTTACCCTTGCAAGTATGCTTAATAATGCAGGTGGTGCATGGGATAATGCCAAGAAACACATTGAAAGAGGTCATTTCGGTGGTAAGAAAAGTGATCCGCACAAAGCAAGCGTTGTAGGTGATACGGTCGGTGATCCTTTCAAAGATACATCGGGTCCGGCTCTGAACATCCTCATCAAGCTGATGTCGATGGTTTCGGTTGTTCTTGCCGGCATAACAGTTGCTTATAGCCTCTTCTAGGCCTTTAGGCATTAAATAATATTAAAGAGGTTGTCAGAGGGGTGGAATTCCACCGTAATGACAGCCTCTTTTTCTTTAGGGCATGCTTAGCAGTCCTGTGTAATTTGTTTATTTTTGATAAAAATGAATCAATGAAAATACCTCGACTCGAAGATATAATCTCCGCACACAAACGGATTAAACCATTTATTCATAACACACCGGTAATGCATTCACATTTGCTGAATGAATATTTTGGATGTGAGCTCTTTTTCAAGTGCGAGAATTTTCAGAAAGCCGGGGCTTTCAAATACAGGGGAGCGACAAATGCTGTTCTGAGCCTCTCTCCCGGTGAAAGGGATAAAGGTGTTGTTACCCATTCTTCCGGTAACCATGCCGCAGCCCTGGCACTGGCTGCACGTACAAACAGGATTAAGGCATATATAGTTATCCCTGAGTCAGCCCCGCAGGTAAAGAAAAATGCTGTTGAAGGGTACGGGGCTGAAATAACATATTGTAAGCCCACACTTCAGGCAAGGGAAGATACGACAAGGATGTTGATGGATAAGACCGGAGCAACGCTGATACATCCTTATGACAATTATAATGTAATATGTGGACAGGGAACGGCAGCACTCGAATTACTGGAAACAAGGAACAATATCAATGTTGTCATTGCACCGGTGGGTGGAGGCGGACTGCTAAGCGGCACTTCTGTTTGTGCCAAAGGAATCAGCGGATCAATCACTGTTATCGGGGCGGAACCTCTCAATGCCAACGATGCTTTCAGATCATTTAATTCAGGAACACTCGTTCCCTCTGTAAATCCTTCAACGATAGCTGATGGTCTTCTTACCTCGCTTAGTGATCTGACATTCACAGTTATAAAGAAGCATGTTGACAATATTCTTACTGCAACTGAAAATTCAATAACAGAATGTATGCTCCTGGTCTGGGAGAGGATGAAAATCATTATTGAACCTTCTTCTGCAACAGCTCTTGCAATTATAAAAGAAAACCCCGGTGCTTTCAGGGGTAAAAAAGTTGGTATGATAATTTCCGGGGGAAATGTCGATTTCAGACATTTACCTTTTTAATGCCTTTCGAAAATAGGCTATAATGGGATAATGATCGGAATATTTAACCCTTACAATCTCGAAATAACTGCAGGTTAGGCTGTTGTCATACAGTATGTAGTCAATCCTGTTGGGAGGATAATAGCCTTTATATGTAAATCCGGCACCATAACCGGAAGTTACAAATGAATCGTGAAGGCCCTTTCGTATTTTTCTGTATGAGTAGGAAACAGGTGTATCGTTGAAATCACCCAGTACTATTACGGGGTATGGAGAGCGATCTATATTCTCTTTCAGAATGCGGGCCTGGATGGCTCTTCTGACAAACCCGTTTTTGAGGCTTGCCGACAGGCTCTTTACTTCACCCAGGGGCTGGTTATCTTCAGGAGTTGTCATTTCCTCAATAAATGATTTTTCCATCCTCTTAAGCCTGAACGACTGAAGATGATTGTTGTAAATCCTGAATGTATCCTGTTTTATAATAATATCTGTATATATTGTCAGGCTGGAAGAACCCGGATGGACAATATCTCCCTTCCTGACCATGGGGAATCTGCTGAATGTTGCAATTCCATAGTACCTGTTATTCCCGCTTTTAAGTAACTTAATATGGGAATAGTACCGGCCTCCAAGCTCCTGTTTCATCCTTGCGGTTGCAACATCAGGATCGCCGTTAATATAAAACTCCTGGAGGCAAATGATACCTGCATCACGGGATTTAAGGAAATCAAAGACCTGTTTTTCAGAGTTTTTACCATTTTTATTTTCAAAATAATTAAACAGCCTTACATTATAGCTTAGTACTTTGAAGGTATCCTTTTTGTCCCCTTTGGGCTTGGAAAGTTGAATGTAGTTCGAGAAATGATTTATGCCGATGGCAATCACTACAGCTGAGATAAGGGCTTCAAGCCTTAGGAGAGCTATCCAGATTATTACAATTATTATGTTAACCAGAAGAAGATAGGGATATGCCAGTCCGAAAAAGGCCGGCGCCGCAAATGTTTCAGGGCTGATATTAACTGCAAGGTAGGATATCAGCAAAGCCAGGGCAAAAATCAGGTTGACCGCCAGCAGGGTCTTATATAGAATTTTTTTCAATCAGATAAAATAAAAATAAACCTAAACAGGGAATAAGATTTCTTTTAAAAACTCTCGACATAACAGTTGAACATTGCTAAAATACCTCTATTTAGGAAGATAAGATTTGATGCAATGAGATATTTTGATCAGTTATAAGAAAGATAATGTCAATGAATCAAAATCGGAGATCAATTTTTTTTCTGACTTTCCCTGAAAAGTATCTCTTTTTCCTCCTTGGTAAGGCTGTCATATCCGCCTTTGGATATTTTTTCAAGTATCTGGTTTATCCGGGCCTGGTGTTCTGCCCTGAGTTTGTTGTACTCATAATCATTGGCGGGTCTTTTATGGGTTACTTTCAGATTTTTTCTCGGTTTGAAGGTAGTTACCAGGAAGTCTATTATCCTGTTAAAGCCTCTTCCTAAATCTCTTCCCCTTTTCAGATTAAGAGCATACAGGTATCCAAACAAAGCCCCCCCTATATGGGCAAGCTTACCTCCGGAATTAGTTGAGAAATCCATGGCAGAGGTTAAAATGAAAATCACAAGGGCCAGGTATTTAATCTTAACCGGACCAAAAAGGAAAAGTCTGACGGTATAGTTAGGGACATAAACTGCAATGGCGATAACAACAGCCATAACAGAAGCAGATGCTCCAACGGCAATAGAGTCGGATACAACCGATGAAAAGGCCGGGAAGATATTAAATGCTAAGATATATGAAATTGCACCGCTAATTCCACCCATCAGGTAGACTGCAACCAGCTTCCTGTTATCGAGATATTCGAGAAAGATGGTACCGAACCAGTAAAGCCATAGCATGTTGAAGAGTATATGCCATATACCTTTATGGGTGAACATATATGTTATTATTGACCAGGGTCTCAGCAGAAGGGCCTGGAATGAGCTCGGTACTGAAAGGTAATACATTACTTTATCAGATAATCCCTGATTGTTCAGGAGAAACCCGATAATAGATGCTAAGGTGATAAGAAGGAATACAGCAATGTTTATGTAAATAAGCCTGCTGAGGCTGCTTCCTGACCTGAATGTTCTTTTAATGTCATCCCATATTCCCATCAGTACAAGGTATTAGTTGTTTTTCTCCAGTACCTCAGGAGAATATAGCCAAAGAGCATTCCACCCAGGTGGGCAGTATGAGCTATATTACTACCGGGTTGTGTTAATGCAAGATACAATTCAAGAGCACCGTATCCTATCACAAGGTACTTGGCTTTTATTGGTATAGGGGGGAATAATAACATCAGCTGAGTGTTTGGGAAGAGGACTCCGAAGGCGAGAAGAACGCCGAAAATAGCCCCGGATGCACCCACTGTAGGCGTGTTCAGAAGCATCTGCATACTCTGCATGGCATGATCCGTAAAAACCTTACCTTCACTAAGATAGGCAGATCCTTTTGCCAGTACCAGCTGCAGGTTTTCAGGACTGATCGACTGAGCCAGGTGATGATACTGGAACCAGATCACTGCTTCATGGGTAAAAGCAGCACCGATACCTGTGACAAGGTAGTATAAGAGGAATCTTTTTGGTCCCCATACGGTCTCCAGAACCTGCCCGAAGATAAACAAGGCATACATGTTGAAGAAAAGGTGAAAAAAACCTCCGTGCATAAACATATGAGAAAGGATCTGTACAGGCATGAAATGCTCCGATTTCGGGAAGTACAGACCAAGTACCATGTCAAGATCGACACCAAAGACGCTCTTAACCACCCATCTGATTATAAGCATCAACACATTTAACAGTATAATATTTTTTACCACAGGTGGTAATGCAAACAAACCTCTGTTATATCCGTTCATCTAAATTTTTTTAATTCATATTCCATGTCTCAATAGTCGGGCCAAAGTATATTTTAAATATCAAAAGGACAAATTGTCATTTATTTAAATTTCCTGTCAAGCTCTTCGAGAGTCAGTATTGTTATAACAGCCTTACCCCTGGGAGAGTAATTTGGCGACTGGCAGGCAAAGAGAGTATCAAAGAGGTTCTCCATCTCCTCGAGGGTCAGCTGCTTCCCATAAGGGATGGCTGATGCTGATGCCATCGCTGAAGCCACCCTGGCTCTTTCCCCTCCGGCAGGGCTTTCCTGCGTGTTTTTGTAATCTTCCAGGAGAATTTCAAGTATCTCTCTGATGTTGGCTGACTCACTCCCGGAAGGCCTTCCTGTAATAGTAATTTCATTTTTTCCGGAATGTTCAAATTTAAAGCCCAGTACTTCCAGGTCATTTTCTATTTCCCTGAGTAAAACATAATCAGAGGGATTAAGATTTACTGTCACCGGGAACATGTCAGCCTGGCTGACTGATCGGTTGTTACCAAGACAGTCGAGGTACCTTTCAAAAAGGATCCTTTCATGTGCTCTTTTCTGATCGATCAGCATCAATCCGGATTTAACCGGACAAACAAGATACTTATTTCTTATCTGGAAAAACTTGCGATTTGTTTCTTTTATCTGGCCTGAT
The DNA here is from genome assembly GCA_046706305.1 of Bacteroidales bacterium. GTDB lineage: Bacteria > Bacteroidota > Bacteroidia > Bacteroidales > VadinHA17 > LD21. The sequence goes on along the minus strand of JBJKPQ010000072.1, from coordinate 10,535 downwards.
GTATTTTCCCCCGGTAATCCGCTTTCAACAGGAGGATACAGGTTTTGCCATCCCGTGGTTCTTTCTTTTTCAAATTGTTCTAAATAACTCCTTCGTCCGTATCCCGGTTCTTCTCCTGCAAAGGGATTGAACTGGTGATCGATATTAACAACCGGCTGGTCGGGCAGGGTGTCTGAGGCTCCGACCACAGGCATCTCTATAAGTCCCTCACTTTCAAAATCTATGGATGGAACAATATTGAATCTTCCCAGCGCTTCACGAACCGATGCCATAAGTATTTGCCAGATAGCCCTCTCGTCCTCGAATTTTATCTCGGTTTTTGTGGGGTGTATATTTATATCAATAGAAGCGGGGTCGGCTTCCATATAAATGAAATAAGACGGGATGGCTTCAGGAGGAAGAATGTTCTGATAAGCTTCAAGAACCGCTTTATGAAAATACGGATGTTTCATGTAGCGGTTATTTATAAAGAAGAATTGTTCTCCGTAGGTCCGTTTTGCATTTTCAGGCTTTCCTACAAAGCCCCTTATGGACACAAGACTTGTTTCCGTTTCAATGTTAATCAGGTCGTTATTGATCTGGCGTCCGAACACACCTACTATTCTTTGCCTGAGGTTGCCGGGTTTCAGGTCATAGATCTCATTGTCATTATGGTACATTGTAAACCTGATTGCCGGATGAGCAAGGACAACTTTCTGAAATTCATTAACAATATGCCTGGTTTCAGTAGTATCTGTTTTCAGGAATTTGCGGCGTGCAGGTATGTTGAAAAAGAGATTCTTGACAGAGAAACTTGAACCTGTGGGGCAGCTGCAAGGTTCCTGAAGCCCGACCCTCGAACCGCTGATATTAATAAGAGTACCGGCTTCATCGTCTTCCCTTCTTGTTTTCAATTCAACCATTGCCACCGCGGCTATGGAAGCAAGGGCTTCTCCACGGAATCCCTTTGTTGTAATTGCAAAAAGATCCAGGGCTGTAGTGATCTTTGATGTAGCATGACGCTCAAATGCCAGCCTCGCATCTGTTTCAGACATCCCGCTACCATCATCAATAACCTGTATAAGAGTCTTGCCTGCATCGCGTATGATGACACTGATATGCCTGCCCCCGGCATCAACCGAGTTCTCCATAAGCTCTTTTACCACAGAAGCAGGTCTCTGTATTACCTCGCCGGCGGCAATCTGGTTAGCTACTGAATCTGGTAAAAGCTTTATGACATCAGGCATCTGAAAAATCTAATTTTTATTCAAAAATTAAAGGTTTGAATACCAGTTTCTTGTTGTGAAACAATGCCGGTTTTTCAAACAATTTTACAAATATATAAATAATTGGCGGACAATGTCTGAGTATCCGGAAGGCAGTGCTATTACGGGAATAATATGCATTTTATTCAGGAGATGTTTATATTTGTATATAAATAGGGGTATGGTGTATTCAGCATTTAGTAAGGTAGTAATCGTAGATTTTATCTCATAGTTTTGTTGTTCAGTTCATTACAAAAGATTTCACTTAAACCGACCGACTGATGAAAAGAGTTATTTTCCTGATCATTCCGGCATTATGTCTTTTAATTTTTGCATGTTCACGGCATACAGGTAAGGATGCTGTAACAGTTATGACATTCAATATCAGATATGATAATCCGGATGACAGTGCTTTTTCATGGCAGAACAGGGTTCCTGTTATAAGCAATTTCCTTTTAAAGGAAAAACCTGATATAATCGGTATGCAGGAAGTATTATACAGACAGTATGAACAGCTCGATTCGGTTCTGCAGGATTATATCTCTGTAGGAGTGGGCCGCGACGACGGAGCAAAAGAAGGTGAAATGAATCCTGTTTATTTCAATAAAGACAGATTTGAGTTTGTCAGAAGCCTCACATTCTGGCTATCTGATAATCCTGATACTGCAGGGTCTAAAGCATGGGGTTCCTCCCTGCCAAGAATTGTGACCTGGGTAGAACTGGTTGATAAAAACACTCACCAGCATTTTTTCGTTTTTAATACACATTTCGCTCACGATTCCGATCTTGCAAGGGTAAACAGTTCAAAGCTATTGATGAAAGAAGTTGACAAAATATCGTCGGGATTTCCTTTTATTGTCACCGGCGATTTCAATATGGATCCCAAAAGTCTTGGTTATAAGATACTTATTGCTCCTGATGAAAGTGTACCCTTATTGCGCGATTCGTATGTCATATCCGAAAACAAGCCGGGAGGGCCGTCAGGTACATTTAACGGTTTTGGCAAGGATAAAAGCGACAGGAGGATAGATTATATCTTCGTTAAGAATGGTATGAAGGTAAGCGATTATGAGTCAGTGGTTAAGAAAGAGCGTGGAGTCTTTATCTCCGATCACTGGCCGGTGTTGGCTACAATTATCCTTAACAGTAAGGATATGAAATAAAAGGTTCCTTCATAAAATTGGCCTGCTTTATTATGCTGTTTTATGGTACCTTCTTACAGCCAGTGAGAAGAATACAACTGCAATTGCAGCAAGGGAATATAACTCACGGCTTATATTATGAATTGTTGAGCCCTTAAGCATTACCATCCTGTTTATCCTCATCAGGTAAGAGACAGGATTGATCATGTTAAAGTCCTGGGCCCACATTGGCATACTCTCGTACGGGGTGAATATCCCGCTCATGAGAATAAATATTATCATACAGAAGAAAGCAAGGAACATATACTGTTGCTGCGTGCCTGAGAATGTTGAAATGAAGAGAGCCATCCCAAGGACCGCCACAAGGAAAACAGTACTGCCAAGGAAAAGAAGGAGAATGCTGCCTTCAAAAGGAATATTAAATGCAAGCTTCCCTATTACAAGACCCAGTGCAAGGTCTGTTAATCCTATAACCAGGAAGGGGAACATCTTGCCCGTGATGAAATGGTATTTTCTGACAGGTGTTACATTTATCTGTTCTATTGTGCCTATCTCCTTTTCTCTTACCATGTTCAATCCTGAGAGAAGGAATCCAACAGCGGTCACCAGTATGACAAGTATGCCTGGAAGCATATAATACTTGTAATTCAGCAACTCGTTGTACCAAAACCTGTTGGCTATATTTATACGGGCAACAGGCTGAAGGGGAACTGTGTTGATGTTTGATTTGATGAGATCTGCATTAAAATCGGCCAGCACACCATTAAAGTATGCCCATATCAATTGGGCGTTAGAAGCATTTACGGCGTCAATAGTGGCCATCAGTTTTCCGGGTCTGCCATTTCCTATATCCTTCCCGAAACCTGATGGAATATCAAGGATCATGTCGCATTTATTACTGTAAAGAAGATCATCCGCCGCATTATCCGAGAAGGTGGAACTTGTAACCCTGAAAAAGGTGGAGCCCTGTAATTTGCCTACGAGTTCTCTCGATTCGGGAGTCATGTCCTTATCAACGATACCAAGATTGATGTTTTTTATTTCGAAAGTTACTGCCGGTACCAGTATGAGCATCTGGATGACCGGTACTGCAAATATTGCTTTCGAGATAAACTTGTTACGGAATATCTGGATGAACTCTTTTCTGATAAGGAATAAAATTGTTCTCATGTTCTTTTGCATTTTTCCTTTTTACCCTCTGATTGCTCAGCCCTTTAATTTTATTGTACGGCTTATTCAAGCCTGATTTTAAACTTTCTTACACTGAGTCCTATAAAAAACAGTGTCATGGCAATCAGGATCAGGGTTTCCTTCCAGACATACAGGAAGCCCGTACCCTTTACCATAATGCTTTTAATAATTACAATGAAATAACGTGGAGGCAATATCATGCTTACATAATTATACACAGCCGGCATATTCTCAATAGGAAAGATAAAGCCTGATAACAATACAGTCGGGAGCATCAGTCCTATAAGCGAAATAAATATGGCCTGCTGCATGTTAGCCGAAACAGTCGATATAAGAATACCGAGCGACAGGCTCATAAGGATGTATAACATACTTTCAGCAAGAAGAAGTATAATGCTCCCTTTAACAGGCAGGCCGAAGACAAGCCACGACAGTATCAGTATTAGTATAACATTAATGAACGAAAGAATGAAATATGGCATTACTTTCCCTAAAATAATCTGTACCGGGCGCAAGGGAGAAACCAGTAATACCTCCATCGTTCCAAATTCCTTTTCCCTCGTTATGGTAACAGAGGTCATAAGTGCACTTATAAGGATTAAAATAAGTGTTATAACACCCGGGACAAACATAAAAGGGCTCTTTAGCCCGGGGTTATAAAGCATTTTTACTTCCGGTTTTACCCTGACTGAGTTTGTCGGCAGCGGGACATTTATTTCTGCATTAAAATCCCGTACAATTGCGGTAATATAATTAGTAACAAGCGTTGCTGTGTTGGGCTCCGATCCGTCGGCTATAATATCAAGAGTGACATTACCTTCGCTGATGAGGTCTTTCCCGAAATCCTTGCCGAATACTATAACAGCTTTTGTCTTACCCTTTCTGAATGTAGGATCTATTTCGTTATAGCTTAGCAGGTCTCCGGTGTTCCTGAAGAAGCCTGATGACATTATCTTTTCAGTAAGCTTTCCTGTGATTTCGTCATGAGACAGGTCGAGAACTGCCACCCCTGCATTATGTATATCAGTACTTACTGCAAACCCGAAGATGAGTATCTGTGCCACAGGAATACCAAATAATATGAAGAGTGTCCTGTAGTCCCTGAAAATATGGAGAAACTCTTTTTTGACAAATCCCAGAAATCGTTTCATACTGTTCTATCTGACTTTTATTTACTTCTTATAAAGCATGTTCTAAGCATCGGCACTATTTAGTAGAGCCGGTTTTTTTCAGTATAAGTCTTAACCTGAAGCTGCTGGCGAAAGTCCGGGCCTGGCAATTTTTATGAATACTTCCTCAACTGAAGATGCATTATACTGTTTTTTAAGGTTGGCCGGTGTATCAAGCGCCACTATCTTTCCTTCATTCATTATTGATATCCTGTCGCAGTATTCAGCCTCATCCATATAGTGCGTCGTAACAAAAACTGTTATACCCCGTGATGAAGCTTCATAAATCATTTCCCAGAATTGTCTCCTGGTTATCGGATCAACTCCACCTGTTGGCTCATCAAGAAAAACTATCCTGGGTTCGTGGAGCAAAGCAACTGAAAATGCAAGCTTCTGGCGCAAGCCCAACGGGAGATCAGATATAATTCTGTTTTCATACTCCCTGAACTTTAGTCCGGTCAGCAATTCCTCGAGTCTTTGTCTGATCAGAATTCTCGACATACCGTATATGCCACCATACAAAATTATGTTTTCTCTTACCGTAAGATCTTCATATAGTGAGAATTTCTGACACATATAGCCTATGTTCTTTTTAATAAGCTCAGTTTCATTGTAAGCATTAAATCCGGCTACAATTACTTCTCCGGATGTTGGTTTGGATAGCCCGGAGAGTATCCTCAGTGCCGTGGTTTTACCTGCACCGTTGGCACCGAGAAAGCCAAAAATTTCACCAGCTGCTACCTCAAAATTCAGGTTGTCATTAGCAGTGAATGATCCGAATTTCTTTACAAGATCTTTTACTTTAATTACCTTATCATCAATCATTTTCTTTATTCATTAGTTCCAGGAACCTGTCTTCAATGCCCGCTTCGGCAATCCCCACCTTAACATCGGAAAGTCCCTCCTGTATAAGATAATCAGCAAGTGAATTATCGGGTTGGTCATTCACAAATGTCACATGCACAGAATCGCCAAATGCGTAAGCTGTGCCGATTCCGGGGAATTTCCTGAGCGCAGTGATCAGGTTGTATTTCTGTGTGGATTTAACGGTATAAAGTTTTTTTGTAAAACCTCCTTTAATCTTACCGGGAGTATCAATTGTAAGAATGGACCCGTTCTGCATAAGGGCCACACGGTCGCATCTCATCGCTTCATCCATGTAAGGTGTCGAAACTATAATAGTTATGTTATGGCGGCGCAGCTTACCAAGCATATCCCAGAATTCTGAACGGCTTACTGCATCAACCCCTGTTGTTGGTTCATCGAGAACCAGCAGGCCTGGTTTATGAATTAGGGCGCATGAAAGTGCGAGTTTTTGCTTCATTCCTCCTGAAAGCTGACCTGCAAGCCGTTTTTTAAAAGGTTCTATGTGTGAATATATATCCGCAATAAGTTCATAGTTCTCCTCAATAGTAGTGCCGAACACAGTAGCATAGAAATCCAGGTTTTCTTCAACTGACAGATCCTGGTACAGGCTGAAACGCCCCGGCATATAGCCAATGTTCTTTCGTAGTTTCCTGAAATCTTTTGCGCTGTCCATTCCAAAGACAGTCATTGAACCTTTGTCGGGAAGAAGTAATGTGGTTATGATCCTGAAGAGAGTTGTCTTGCCTGCCCCGTCTGGTCCTATGAACCCAAATATCTCTGATTCATTAACGGAAAAAGAGATGTCGTTAAGGGCATGTGTATCAGCAAAAGACTTGTTTATGCCCGCTGCTTCTATGACAGGAGTTTTCATAATGTTATTCTGTTTCTGAGAAAAGGGCCTCTCCCGGCATACCTGATTTCATCGCGCCATCGTTGGCCACATCAATCTTAACGGCATAAACAAGAATAACACGCTCTTCCTTTGTTTGTATTATTTTAGGTGTAAACTCAGCCTTATCGGAGATATAGCTGATGGTACCGGGATAACTGGCATAACCCTTTATACCCTTATCAATCCTTACAGTGCATTTCTGGCCTGTCTTAATGCTTCCCAGTTGAGCTCCGCTTACATAAACCTTTAATTTAATCAGCGAGAGATCAGAAATCTTTACAAGGGGCTTCCCGGGGCCCGTCATCTCACCTGGTTCGGAATATTTTTCAATGACCGTGCCCTTAAGGGGGCTCCTCACACAGCTTCTTGATATCTGTTCATTAAGAGTAGCCATTTTTGATCCGGCCACCGTAAGTTCTGCCGCTACCGAGGCTTTCTGGGTGTTGTTTGCAGCAATCTGTTTCCCTATTACCGCTACCTGTCCTGTTAAGTCATCGAGTTGCTTCTGTGTCGCCGCATCATTTTTAAGCATATTTTTTATCCTGTCAATGTTGACATTGATATTATCTATCTGCTGGTCAAGTATCTCATTTTGTGCATTGATTGACGAAATGCGGGTTCTAATGCTTTTCATGGAAGCATTTATCTCAGCCTTTTGCAGGTGCAGGAGAGTTGTGTCTACAAGGGCAATGGTATCTCCCCTGGCAATTGATGATCCTTCCTCTGTGTTGAGCTTAATGATCCGCCCGCCTGTTTCTGATGATACAACGACCTCAGTGGCCTCAAAATTACCATATGCGTCAGCTTCACCGGAATTGTTCCTGCAACCAGTGAAAGTTATTGCTGCAAGAATTATAAGTAATCTGATTTTCATGTGTCTGGGTTTTATAAATTATTTTTCCTTTTAACTGATTAGATATGCCGGGATATTTATTCAGGATCTTTCCCGCTTATATTCATGTATTCGACCTTTGACAGAGTGAGGTTAAGCTTGTGAATCTCGTAATTAAGGATGGCCTGGCGTTCCGCTGTTATCTGATTAAGATATTCGGTGGCAGTAATTGTCCCGTTATTGTACTGCGATTCTGAGGCTGCCGTAATCCTTTTCCTGAGTGCTATCAGATCTTCATCCGAAACAATAATCTTTGCAAGACTTGTAATTTCGGCATTTTTTATCTCAAGAAGTCTCCGCAGATTGTCTGTGAGATCATTTTTCCTGTTGTCAATGATGTTCTCCTGCAGAACTGATATTTTCTTCTCATTCCTTACCTTGTTCCAGTCGAAGATATTCCATTTAAAACCTGCACCAACAATATAATAAGGTGCAAACTCATTTTTGAAAAAATTACTTCCGGGAGGATTACCGTATCCGAGTGTTGCAAACCCGAAAGCCACAGGCATTCTTTTGCTGTCAAGCATCCTGATGCCTGCATTCAGTTGATCCTTTTTCAGATCGAATAACTGTAGCTCCGGCCGGGTGATTTCTCCTGAAAGTTCATCCGGTAACTGAGGAACAACAAGCCTTGCAGAAGTATCTATTTCAGTACCGGTGATATCTGATAAAACCTTCAGAAGGGCGATTCTGCGTAATTGATTTTCTTCCATTTGCTGCTCAAGATTAATCCGCTCTGATGTAAGAACATCAATATCTGATTTCAGTATTACTCCATTATCAACAGCTGATTGCATTGCCTTAATTTTATTCATTATAAGGTTATGGTAGCTGGTCAGAAGTTCCTCCTGTTTCTTAAGGAGCATTATATTGAAGAAATAACCATTAACCTGGTCGCGCAATTTGTAAATATCAGTTTCCGTCTGTTTCTCATTTACCTTTAGCTCTGCTTTCTCAAGATCCTTTGCTCTTTTTACTGCACCCCCGTCGTACAGTACCTGGTTGATATCTACTGTTATCTTGTACTGGTCGTGAGGTAATGGCTTAATGGCACTTGCTATACCCGGGACCGGCAAAGATCCGAGCGCTGAGCTCAGGTCTATTACCGATGAGTTATAGATAAAACTGCCATTGGCATCAAGAGTCGGCAGCCAGTTTTTGGCAATATTATTTTCCTTTAACCCGGAAATGCCGGCATAAGATGCTTTTTCTCCTGCCAGTGCTGTTCTGGCAGTTGCCAGATTGTAGCATTCCCTGAGTGTAACTGCTTTTTGGGCATGCCCGTATACCGGCCATAAGACGCCCATTATCAAAGTAAAAAGTATTTTCTTTTTCATTAGTGAATTATGTTTTTACATTCATTGACAATTCAGGGCTCTCAGAACAAAGTCGGCGGCAAATTCTTTCCTGTCTTCTATATATTTATTATAGTCAACCCCGATTTTGCTGAACACCACTTCAAAAATTCCCCTGGCTGCAAAGGGAAACACGGAAAGGGATACAATGGTTGTCATAATCTGTGGCAGATTATCCTCATTGATGTTATATTCCTTAAGTTCCCCGGCGTGTATTCTAAATATATCTTTCCATATCTTTTTGAAATCCACATTGTTAATAATCTTCCTTATTCTTTCCGGGTTCCTGTTTATTTCACTTATTATGAATCCGGCCAGTCTTGGGTTTTCCTGGAGAAAACTTATATGTTCCCTGTAGAAGAATCTTATTTTTTCCGGGAGAGTCAGGTTATCATCGAGCAGGGGAGAGAATTTTGTAAACAGATTCTTCGCCACTTTTGCAAAGACTGCCTCAAAGAGGTGGTCTTTTGTCCGGAAATAATAATGTAGCAGGGCTTTGTTTATTCCTGCCCTGTCAGCTATATTCTGCATACGGGCGCCGGACAAGCCCTGCTCGGTAAACTCGATTGTTGCTGCATCGAATATCTTGTCTTCAGTTTGTTTTTCTGAATCAGTCATATTTAACCAGGAGATTTAACTAAAAGGATTAATCATATGGTTTAACCAACTGGTCAAAAGTATGAAAAATGAAATTAGTTTGCAAATTTTTTATCCGGGCTATAATATTTTTTTTAGAGTTATTTGGGAAGTAGGGGCTTATAGGTTGAGCTAACAGTTACTTAATCAGGGTAATTAATATTGACAGATCTTTAAATAGACAGTGGTATAATATAATTGATTAAAATTTCGGGTAATTATATATACAATATTATAAAATATAATATATTTGCAATATATAAGAAACATTAATATATATAATATTATGATATCAAATGAACTTTTAAAAGGCTCGGTAAAAACAATCTTGCTTAAAGTGCTGAAGGAGAATGGTCCGATGCACGGTTATGCAATAACCAGGAAAATTGAAGATCTTTCCGACGGGGAGATAAAACTGACCTATGGTGGCCTGTATCCTCTTCTCCATAAACTTGAAGATGACGGGGTACTTATGACTACAAGCGAAAATTACAATAACAGGATAAGGATCTATTATTCTCTTACCGACAAAGGACAGTCTATGGTACTCGAAAAAATAAGGGAACTGAATGAATATATAGAATCAATAAAAAAGATTATAGACCCTAAACCAGGTTTGAGTCATGTATGAATTAAGCATTCCCGATATTAACAGGATAATTCGCGATGTGAGGGACCAGGAAATATCATATCCGCACCTGGCCGATGAACTTATCGATCATATATGCTGTGATGTCGAGGAAGAAATGCTGGCGGGTATTAGCTTCAGCGAAGCTTACCGGAAAGTAAAAAGGAAGATGGGACAACGCCGCTTAAAGGAAATTCAGGAGGAAACTCTATATATGGTCGATAATAAGTACAGAAAAATGAAAAACGCTATGAAAATCTCAGGCATTACCGGTACAATACTGTACGGTTTTGCAGTCACCTTTAAGCTTCAGCACTGGCCCGGAGCAGGTGTAATGATGACACTCGGTTCGCTTATAATCGGACTTGTATTCATGCCGTCTGCACTTTCGGTGTTATGGAAGGAAACAAGAAGCAAAAAAAGGATCTTTACCTACCTTTCTGCTTTTCTGACAGCACTGTTCTTCATTGCTGGGACTCTGTTCAAGATACAACACTGGCCCGGTGCAGCAATATGCCT